>NZ_JBHYIK010000009.1:73240-86290 GCF_042739735.1 Amycolatopsis sp. NPDC059027
CGCGCCCGCCCCCGGGCCCCCCCCGCCCGGCCCCCCCCCCCCCCCCCCCCGGGGGGGCCCGGGGGGGGGGGCCCCCCCCCGGCCCCCCCCCCCACCACGGCGTGCTGCCGCATCGGCTGCCCGCGTCGGCGAGGAAGCGCTTTCCCGACGCCTACCTGGCGATGGTGGAGGCCCAGCCGTCCGGCGTGCGGCTGGTCTTCCGCACCAGGGCCACGACCGTGGAACTGGACGTGCTGCCCACCAAGACCAGCTACCAGGGGATGCCCGCGCCGCCGGAGGGCCGGTACGAACTGCTCGTCGACGGCCGTCCGGCGGGCCTGACGAAGGTGCCCGGTGGCAACGTCCACGTCCTCGACATGGCCACCCGGTCCGCGGTCACCCGTCCCGGGGAGCCTGGAACGGCTCGGTTCGCCGGACTGCCGGATCATCTGAAGGACGTCGAGATCTGGTTGCCGCACAACGAGATCACCGAGCTGATCGCGCTGCGCACCGACGCGCCGGTCGAGCAGGCTCCGGATCGCGGCCGCCGGATCTGGTTGCACCACGGCAGTTCGATCAGTCACGGTGCCAACGCCGACGGCCCGACCGCTGCCTGGCCCTCGGTCGCCGCCGCCCGCGCCGGCGTGGACCTGGTCAACCTGAGCCTGCGGGGCAACGCGCTGCTCGATCCGTTCACCGCGCGGGCCATCCGGGACGCGCCCGCGGACCTGATCAGCCTCAAGATCGGCATCAACCTGGTCAACGCCGATCTGCTGCGCCCGCGCGCGTTCGCCCCCGCCGTCCACGGTTTCCTCGACACGATCCGGGACGGGCACCCGGCCACGCCGCTGCTGGTCGTGTCCCCGATCCTGTGTCCCATCCACGAGAACACGCCCGGCCCCGGTGCCCCGGACTTCGACGGCGAGAGGCTCGTCTTCCGGGCCACCGGCGATCCCGGCGACCGGTCCGGACGGCTGACGCTCACCCTCATCCGCGACGAACTCGCCCGCGTCGTCGGGGATCGGGTGGCCGACGATCCGAACCTGCACCACCTCGACGGGCTCACGCTGTACGGCGAAGCGGACTCCGCCGAGCTGCCGCTACCGGACCGGCTCCACCCGGACACCGCCACTCACCGCCGGATCGGGGAACGTTTCGCCGACGCGGCCTTCGGCGATAGCGGCCCGTTCGCCACGTCCGTCCACTGTGGAGGCTAAATGCCATGAAGGCCTCCTTACCCGCGTTGAGCGCCGGTAAGGAGGCCTTCACGGACCGGCGGCTGAGAATCACACGCCCGCGACGGACCGGATCCAGTCGCGGTAGCGGGTGATGTTGGTGTAGGCGGTGGTGGAGGAGCGGTCGCTGGTGGACGCGACGCCGACCTGCTTGCCGGAGGCGAACATCGGGCCGCCGGAGTCGCCGCCCGCGGTGATGCCGTCACCGCGGCGGGCGCAGACCGCCACACCGCCGGCGTAGTCGGAGCACGAGACCGACGTGACGCTTACGTTGGCGTACTTGAGATACTGCGACTGGCAGTTGATCTCCTGGCCGCAGCGGCTGGTGGCACCCCAGCCGTACACCTGGACGGACTGCCCGACCCGCACGTCGGAGGACTGGCCGAGCGGCGAGTAGGTGGCGCTCACCGAGCTGGTCAGCTTCACGATCGCGAGGTCGGCCGAGGGGCTCCGGGTGATGGTGGAGCCGGTGGCCATGGTTCCGCCGGAGGTCTGGTCGAGGCTGCCGATCCGGAACGTGTAGGTCCCGGAACCGGCCACGCAGTGCTTGGCGGTCAGGATGTACTGCGGCGCGATGATGGTCGACGTGCAGGTCTGCCTGCCGTTGACGAACAGCCGGGCGGCCCAGGGGCCACTGGTGGCCCGGCTGCCGCCGATGATCATCGGCTCCATGGCGGCGGGGTCGCTCGCCGCGGCGGCGACCGGGGTGGCGACTCCGGCGAGAGCGAGGGCAGCACCGGCCACGGCGAGCCCGAGTCTGATCAGACGCATTTTTCCATCTCGATTCCGCGGCGAAAAGGCCGCACGGGGGAAACGGAGCGGGAAAAAGCATCACTCCCCCGGAAGCCGGGACGGTACCGACGAAGGTCGCAAAACGGGCGAGGACACGACGTTCGTCGCACCGTGCCGAAACGTCCACAGTGGACGTCTCGGGCGGCGGGCTCGCGCGGTGGCGCCGGGGTTTCGGCTTCGGTTGGTGCGAATGGGCGAGGGCCGGGGCCCGCCATCCGGCGGACCCCGGCCCTCGCGTGATCGAGCGCGGAACTCGCGTGATCAGGGGCGTAACTCGCGTGATTGAACGGAGAACTCGCGTGATGGGGGACTAGCGGTCGAGCCAGGGGCCGGTCATCGCGGCCAGCAGGCTGTGCTGCGGGTCGTCGAGGCCGATCTCCCACATCATCATGCCCTTGAGGCCGTTGTTCCTGGCGAACCGGGACCGGTCCTGGATCGAGCGCGGGTTCGCGTAGTTGACCCAGGTCTTCGTCTTCGCGTTCCACAGGTAGGGCGAGCGGACGACCGGGTCCCAGCCCTGGACGAAGTCGGGGTTGCCGATCCACTTCGGACCGACCAGGTCCTTGTAGTTGAGGAACTCGGTGGCGGTGTAGGGCTGGTACAGACCACCGTTCGCGTCCGAGGTGACGGTGAACGAGCGGCCGTAGAACGGCACGCCCAGCACGATCTTGTGCTCCGGCACCCCGTGCGCCTTCATGTACTCCAGCGCGCCGGTGTCGTTGTTGTACCGGTCATTGGGATCGTCCGGGCGCTTCACCAGCGGGTCGTTGAAGCACGAGACCGTCGCGTAGCCCGTGCACAGGTCGTAGGTCATCAGGTTGAAGATGTCCACGAGCCCGCCGATGGTCTTGAGGTCGAAGCTCTTCGACTGGTCGTACGGGGCGCCGACGTTCTTGCCGGTGCCGTCGTCCTGGCGGCGGCCGGCCGGGATGTCGATCGAGAGCTTCATGGCCTGACGCCGCCCCGCCTCGCGGGCGTAGCGGTTCATCTGCTGCCGGAACTCGACCAGCAGATGGTTCAGGTTTTCCTTGTCCGCCGGCGAAGAACCGATCTCGGGCAGACCGCCGTACACCGGGAACTCCCAGTCGACATCGAGGCCGTCCACCAGGCCGGCCGGGAACGAGCGCACCCAGTTGTCGACGCACGAGGACACGAACGCGCGGCGGCTTTCGGCCGTCGCGGCACCCGCGCTGAAGCCCGGCGCGGCCCAGCCCCCGATGGAGACCAGCACGGTCAGCCCGGGATGGGCGCGTTTCACCGCCTGCAGGCTCAGGATGTCCTTGCGCTGCTTGTCGTTCGGCTTGTCGCAGTGGCCGCCCGCCGGCGACGCGAAGAAGTAGCTGATGGTGTTGACCATCTCCCACGGCACCTGATCGGCCGAGGGGGAACCGCCCCAGAACGCTTCGAGCACCGGCTTGCGCGACGCCGCTTCGGCGTCAGCCTGCGCGTCCGCGCTCGCGGCCGCCGGTGCCAGCGACAACGCCGTCGCCACGGCAGCGCCGAGCGCGATCGCGGCCCTCCGCGCGCGCCCCCAGGTGAGTTTCATGCGGTGACCTTCCTGAAAAACTACATCATGAATGGTTTGGACCAATACCTGTCCATGTCTAACGCGCGGGGGCGCAAAAGTAAAGATTCCGTTGCCGGGAAGGCTCAACGCGGCCGCAGGTCCCGGAGACGGAACTCGAGTTCGGCGAGAAAGCGCGTCTCCGGGTCCGTGACGTCGAAGCCGGTGAGTTCGTGGATGCGGCGCAGCCGGTTCCGGAAGGTGTTGGGGTGTACGTGAACACGGTCCGCCGCGCGTTTCACGTCCCCGAAAAGATCCAGGTAGGCCCGGAGTGTCGGCACGAGTTCCGTGCGCTGTCCGGCGTCGTGCCCGGCGAGCACGTCGACCGGGCCGCGCAGGCGATGCCCGGCGCGGGCCAGCGCCCGCGCGGACGCCGACAGCGCGAACGTCGCCTGGATGTCGGTGAACGTGGCGATCCCTGGCGCGGACGGATGGTCCGCCAGCGTGCGCAGCACGAGGTCGGCCTCCTCCTTCGCGGCCGCCACCTCGTCGGGTGAGGACGCGACGCTCCCGATGGCCAGCACGAGGTCGCCATCCCGCCCCGCCCGGCGCGCGAATCCTTCGGCGAGCCGTTTCGTCCCGGCGAGCGCGGCGGCCGCGGTCATCGAGGACGGCCAGGGCAGCAGCGCGCAGGCGGCGTTGCCGTCGAACGTGGTGACCGCGCGGGGATGACCGATCGCCAGGTGCAGTGTCAGCGGGTCGAGCACGCGGCGGCGTTCGGCCCAGGACTCGTCCGGCTCGACCGCGGCCGCCGACCGCGCCACCAGGACCGTCAGCTTCGCGGTCCGGACACCGAGCCGCTGGGCGGCGTCGTCCGGGTCGGCACCGTGCAGGAGCGCGGAGACCAGATCGGTCGTGGCGGGCCGCTCCCCCTTGCCGTGCCTGCGCAGAAAGGCCGCGACCGCACCGGCGACGGCGGTGAAGTCGGCGCTGCGTTCGGGACCGAACGGTTCCCCGGTCGTCGTCGCCCAGAGGTAGCCGAGGAGTTCGCCGCCGAAGCGGACGGCGACCGCCATCCTCGGCTTCGCGTGCGACGACGCGGGCCCGAGGAACAACGGCTCGTCCGACGCGGCCAGGCGCGCGAAATCGCCACGGGCCTCCAGCGCGTCGACGAGCCAGCCGGGCGCACGCCGTTCGAGGATCCCGGTCACCCGTTCCTGATCGGCCTCGTCCTGCCTGCCCGACCACGCGAGCACCGCGAGCGCGGTGTCCTCCAGCACGATCGGCGCGTCCAGCAGCACGGAAGCCGCGTCCAGCAAGGCGAACAGGTCGTCGGCGGGCGGCCCGTCCGCGGTGTCCGGCCGGGCGGGCGACCACGCGGTGGCCACAGCGCGCACGTCGTCCGCCAGCCGGGTCCAGTCGGCGCCCGCCGCGAGTTCGAGCACCGTCGTGCCGTGCTCGCGGGCCGCCCGGAGCAGCGCGTCGCCCGCCGGGACCGGGGCCCGGCAGACGATCGCGGGATGCCCGGCCGAGGCCACCGCGGCGAGCAGTTCCGGCAGGTCGTCCGCGGTGACACCGGGGGCCAGCAGCAGGCTGCCCGGCCGGGACGGGCCGGCGGGATCGTGGATGGCCACCTCGCGGATCGCCCGTCCGCCGCCCCCGTCCACGACGAGCCGGAGCACCGAGCGGCCCAGCGCGTCGACGATTTCGGCCGCGGTCGGATGCGCTGCGACGTCGCGCGGTGTGGACACGTCTCTCCTCGTTTCGGGCCCGGCCAGCGGTTTCCCAGCATCCGGACCGGGCTGTGCCGATCACACTGCCACATCGGCCGAGAGTGTGCCGGTACCCGTTCCCCCGGCGGCGGCGCGGCGGAGATGCTGGGGTGGACGACGGATGACGACCAGGAAAGGACCGGCGATGACCGAGACGATCACGCGGCCCGTCGGGCGGGACCTCGCGTCCTACGACATCGACGCCGAACGCGGGTTCGTCCCCGGCACCGATCCGGTGCCCGCGCTCGCGCCGCGCTACCGGCCGTGGGAACGGATCGCCCGCGACCTCGGCCCCCTGATCATGACCGGCAGGCTGCGGGACACGGTCGACGCCCTGCCGCAGCTCTCGCCCGACGACCTCGACAGCCCCGGCGAGCGCGAACGCGCGTTCCTCCTGCTGTCGTGCCTCGGCAACGCGTACATGTGGGCGGAATCCCGTGCCGCCGAACGCTTTCCGGCGGCGCTGGCCGTTCCGTGGTGCACGCTGGCCGAGGCGCTCGGCCGCCCGCCGGTCCTCGCGCACTACTCCGCCGTGGTCAACAACTGGCGGCGGCTCGCGCCGGACGAACCGCTGAGCCTGACCAACATCGACACGCAGGTGACCTTCCTCGGCGGTGTCGACGAGAAGTGGTTCTACCTGGCCACCGTCGGGGTCGAACTCGCCGGGGCGCCCGCGCTGCCGCTGCTCCTCGCGGCACAGCACGCTGTCGCGGCCGACGACGCGGACCGCCTCACCGCGGCGCTGCGCGCGCTCGAACCGATCATCGCCACCACCACCGGCGCGTTCCTCGCCATGGAGAAGTGGTGTGATCCGCACGTCTTCTACCACCGGGTCCGCCCGTTCCTCGCCGGCTGGGCCGCCCCGGGTGTCGTCTACGAAGGTGTCTGGGACGAGCCGCGGACGATGACCGGCGCGAGCGCCGCGCAGAGTTCCCTCATCCAGGCCTTCGACGCCGGGCTGGGCATCCCGCACCCGCACGAGCGGACCGGGGTGTTCCTGCGCGGGATGCGCGAGCACATGCCGGTCCCCCACCGCCGGTTCCTCACCGACCTCGAAGCGGGACCGTCGGTGCACGGCTACGCCGCGCGCCGTCGTGACCGTCCACAGTTGACGGACGCCTACAACGCCTGCGTGCGCGCGGTGAGCGAGCTGCGGGCCCAGCACATCGGGCTGACCGGCCGGTACATCGGCCGGTTCGAGCGGTCCGGGACGGCGAAGGGCACCGGCGGCACCGACTTCGTGCGGTTGCTGGTGGACGCCCGCGAGGAGACCCGCGCCAGGGAACTGGACTGACCGTGGCGTATACCGGAGACACGCTCCCGTCCGAGAGGATCGCATGACCATCACCGACGACTCGCTGGCCGCACTCGACGCGGCCGACCCGCTCGCCGCGTTCCGGGACCGGTTCCGGCTCCCCAGCGACGTCGTCTACCTGGTCGGCAACTCCCTCGGCGCGCTGCCGGAGGCGGCGAGGACGCGGGTCACCGAGGTCGTCGACGAGGAGTGGGGCGACGGGCTCGTCGGCAGCTGGAACACGGCGGGCTGGTTCGACAAACCCCGCACCGCGGGCGAACTGGTCGCCCCGCTGATCGGCGCCGCGCCCGGCCAGGTCGTCGTCTGCGACACGACGTCGCTCAACCTGTACAAGGTGCTCTTCGCCGCGCTCGCGCTGCGGCCTGGGCGCGGTGTCGTGGTGGCCGAAGCCCACGCCTTCCCCACCGACCTCTACATGATCGAAGGGGCACTCGGCACGCAGGAAGGCAAGCAGCTACGGCTGATCGGCCGCGACGCGCCGGACCTCGCGGGCGCGCTGGACAGCGACGTCGCGGTGGTGGTGCTGAGCCATGTCGACTACCGCACGAGCGCGCTGGCCGACCTCGCCGAGGCGACCCGCCAGGCGCAGGAGTGCGGTGCGCTGGTCGTCTGGGACCTCTGCCACAGCGTCGGTGCCCTGCCCGTCGAACTCGACGCGGCCGGGGCGGACTTCGCGGTCGGGTGCACGTACAAGTACCTCAACGGCGGCCCGGGATCGCCCGCGTTCGTGTACGTCGCCCGGCGGCACCAGGACACCGCGCGGCAGCCGCTTTCCGGCTGGCACGGGCATCGCGCGCCGTTCGCGTTCACCGTCGGCTACGAACCCGCCGACGGGATCGACCGCTTCCGGACGAGCACGCCGCAGATCCTCTCCTACGCGCCACTGGAAGCCAGCCTCCGGCTGTGGCAGGACGTCGATCTCGGCCAGGTGCGCAGCAAGAGCCTCGCGCTGACGGGGCTTTTCATGGACCTCGTCGAATCCCGGCTCGGCGATGCCGGGGTCGAAGTCGTGACGCCGCGGGACGAGCGGCGCGGCAGCCATGTCGCGCTGCGCCACGAACACAGCTACGGCATCGTCCGCGCGCTCGCCGATCGCGGGGTGCTCGGCGACTTCCGCGCGCCGGACACCATGCGCTTCGGGTTCGCCCCGCTGTACCTGCGCCACGCGGACGTCGGGAACGCCGTCGACGCAATGGAAGAAGCCATCGCGGCGCGGGCATGGGAACGCCCGGAGTACGCGAACCGGCCGACGGTGACCTGAGCGAGCTCAGCTCATCTGGTAGCCGATGCCGCGCACGGTGTGGATCAGCACCGGATCACGGAGCTTGCGCCGCAACCGGGCGATCACGACGTCCAGGACGTTCGACGCGGGATCCGCCGCCTCGTCCCAGGCGTACGAGATCAGCTCGGTGCGCGACACCGGCCGTCCGGCGGCCCGCATCAGCCGTTCCAGGACCAGGTATTCCTTACGGGTCAAGGTGAGCAGCACCCCGGCCCTGGTCACCTGGTGCCTGCCACCGTCCAGTTCGACGTCCGCGCAGCGGAGCACCATCGTCGGCGGCGGCCCGCCCGTGCCGCCGCGGCACAGGCTGCGCACCCTGGCCACCAGCTCCGGCATGGCGAACGGCTTGACCAGGTAGTCGCCCCCGCCCAGCCGCAGCCCGTCGATCCGGTCGGCCACGCTGTCGCGCGCGGTCAGGAACAGCACCGGCACACCCCAGCCCGCGTTCCGCCGCCGATGCACGTACCACAGCGCGTCGCCGGAAGGCAGCATCCGGTCGAACACCGCGCAGTCGTAGGCGTTCACGAACAGCGCCTCGTCGGCCGCGGGCAGATCGGCCGCGGTGTCCACCGCGAGCCCAGCGCCGCGCAGGGCGGCGTCGAGCGCCACCCGCAAGTTGTCGTCGTCCTCGGTCACCAGCACCCGCACACGCGCACGTTAGCGTGCGGCCGCGGCCACCACGTCGGCGACGACCAGAGTGCGCAGTTCCGCGACGGTCGGGACCCGGCCGAGCTGCCGCAACCGCTGCGACTGCGCCTTGCGCACGCCTTCGAACAGCCGGCGCGCGTCGCGCGCGTTGCCGAAGTTCGCCTCGCCGACGATCCGCTCGAAGAACCCGGTCAGCACCGGGTCGGCGGCCCGGTCCAGCTCGTAGTCCCCGGCTGCCACCATCCGGCCGACGATGCCCAGCAACTCGTCCGGGGTGTAGTTCGCGAACTCGATCGTCTTGCCGAACCGGGACGCGAGACCGGGGTTGGCCGAAAGGAAGTCCGCCATCTCCCCGGTGTAGCCCGCCGCGATCACCGCCACCTCGTCGCGCTGGTCCTCCATCAGCTTGACCAGCGTGTCGATCGCCTCCTGCCCGAAGTCACCACCCGAGCCCGCCGAGCGGGACAGCGTGTAGGCCTCGTCGATGAACAGCACCCCGCCCCGGGATTCCTCGAACACCACCGCGGTCTTCTCCGCGGTGTGCCCGATGTACTGGCCGACCAGATCGCGCCGGGACACCTCGCGGAACTGGCCGCGCGGCAACACCCCCAGTGCCTTCAGCAGCTTGCCGTAGATCCGCGCCACCGTCGTCTTCCCGGTACCGGGCGCCCCGGCGAAGATCAGGTGGTGCCCGGTGGACCCCACGGGCAGCCCTGCCCGGCGGCGCCATTCGTTGACCTGCAGCTCGTCGATCAGCGAGCGGACCTCGGCCTTCACCCCCGGCAGGCCGATCATCGCGTCCAGCTCGGCGAGCAGCTCGTCCAGTTCCTGGCCGCCGGCGCTCGCCGGGTCCGCGCCGCCCGCCACGGTCGTGGTGGCCCCTTCGGCGATCGCGATGCCCGGCTCGGCGGTGTTCTCCACCCGGCACGCGGAAACGCTGCCCCCGCAGCCGGAAGCGAACGCGATCCCGGCGCCTCGCGTGTCGCGGACCGTGCAGTCGCGCAGCTCCGGCGTCCCGTGGTGGGCCACCGCGATGCCCTCGTGGCCGGTGCGCGTGATCTCGCACCGCTCGATGACCGGCCTGCCGTACTGGTAGACGTACACCCCGCGCAGCCCGCAGCCGGTCACCACGCAGTTCCGGAGCACCGGATCGGCCGCCATCCCGACGACGACGCCGTCGCCGGACACGTCCTCGACGGTGGTGTTCTCCAGCGTGCCGGACGCGCCCTCGATGAGGACGCCCTGTTCGCCGGTGGTGATCACACAGCCGGACACCTCGAAGCCCGCCATCCCCCGGATGTCGATCGCCGGGCCCCGCCCGCCGACGACGACGCAGTCGCGCGCGGTGAACGCGACGTCGTGCACGGCGACCGCGGGCGCGTCCCCGGCACGCAGCTCGATCCCGTGCAGGGCAAGGGAACCGCCCCTGGCCTCGAACACCGGCCGGTCCGCGCCGCGGCCGTCGACGAGCACCTTCGCGCCGTCCGCCGCGGTCAGTGTCACGCGGCGGGCGACGAGTTCGAAGACCTCGTGGTAGGTGCCCTCGGCGATGGTGACGACGGCGCCGTCCGGCGCGTCGGCCAGCGCGTCGCCGATCGTCGGGTAGGCGCCGGGCTGGTCCGCGACCACCAGCGTCCGGCCGGATGCGAGGTCCATCAGCCCGCCTTGGCCATCAGCCAGCCGCGGTCGACCGCCTTCGCGCCGGCCTGGAAGCGGCTGCGCGCGCCGAGCCGGTTCATGATGTCGGCGACCATCCGGCCCACCGTGCGGACCGAGATGCCCAGCTGCGCCGCGGCCGACTCGTCGGTGCTGCCGGAACACAGCAGGGCCAGCAGGTCCCGCTCCCGGTCGGTCAGCATCTGCTCGTCGGGGTCCGGCAGCTCGGTCGGCGCGAGCGGCACCGCGGCCTGCCAGATCCGCTCGAACAGCCCTGCCGTCGCGGTGACCACGCCGGGCAGCCGGAACACCGCGACGCCCGTCTGGTTCCCGCTGCCGGTCCGGTCCACCGGCAGCACCACCGACCGGCGGTCGATCACCAGCGCCTCCATCGGGACCTCGGCGTCGGTCCGCACCTGCGCCCCGGCGAGCGACAGCCCGCTCAGCGTGCTCGACAACCGCGCCGAGTCCGGGAACAACGCCCGGCAGCGCACCCCGGCGCGCAGGTTCGCGTGGGCGATCCGGCGGAACTCGCCGATCGGCCCGGAGTTCGCGTCGGCGCTCATGATCAGCACCTCGCTGACCGCCGACGCCACGAGCCCGTCCCATCCGGCCTGTCCACCCGGTACGCCGGGTCCCGGCGCCGGTGCGATGCTCTCGACGAGGCTGAGCCTGCTCGGCTGGTTCATGGCGCATCCCCTCACTTCCCGCCGCCGCCACGGCGACGGCCTGTTCATGCCAGATCTCGCGGATCCGATGGTCTACGCTCGCCGACGCGTTAGCGTTGCCGAGCATGCGCCCACCTTCTCTCCGCGCACATGAGGTTTTGATGACAACGGTCTTGGTCGTCGAGGACGACGAGAATCTGCGGGTCGCCCTGACCGCGCAACTGCGGGCGGCCGGTCTCGACGTCGGCGCCGAAGGCGACATCGTGGGCGCGGACCGGGCGCTGGGCGCCGGGCACTACGACTGCGTGGTGTTCGACCGGATGCTGCCCGACGGGGACGCCATCGGGTACGTCCACACGCGACGCGGGCACGGCTGGCGGACCCCGGTGCTGTTCCTCACCGCGCGCGACGCGCTGGCCGACCGGGTCGCCGGGTTCGAGCACGGCGGCGACGACTACCTGGTCAAGCCGTTCGCGATGGCCGAGCTGACCGAACGCGTGCTCAACCTGTGCCGCCGCGCCGGTGCCGACCGGCCGTCGATGCTGCGGCACGACGACCTGGTGATGGACTGCGCGCGCCGCGAGGTGCGCCGGGCCGGGGTGCTGCTCACCCTGTCGAACAAGGAGTTCGCGGTGCTGGAGTACCTGCTCGTGCGGGCGGGGCACACCGTGGCGCGGGCGGATCTGATCGAGCACTGCTGGGACAGCCAGACCGATCCGATGTCCAATGTGGTCGACGCGGTCGTGAAGCGGTTGCGCCGCAAGCTGCGGGAACCGGAGCTGATCCACGCCGTGCGCGGCCTCGGGTACCGGCTCGGCGCGCTGTGAGCCGCTCCTCGGCCGACGGGCTGCGCAGGCTGCGCTGGGCCCTGACCGCGCTGTTCACCGTGATCAACGCCGTCGGGCTGATCGCGTTCGCCTGGTTCATGATCAGCGAGGACAGCAAGCAGGGCACCGAGAAGATGGACGCCGACCTGCTCCGCGTCACCTCGTCGGTCAGCAGGCTGGTCAGCTTCGACGGCACCATCGGCTTCGACCTTGTCAAACCCGACGTGCTGAACCGGCAGTGCCCGCAGTTCGCGATCCTGCCCGGCGGCGCGGCCGGGTTCGATCCGCACGTGTCCCAGCGGACGTGCGTGCCGATGGACGTCCGGGTGCTCGACGGGCTCGCCACCGACGCCGTGCGCGGCCGCAAAGTCGTGACCGGCTACCAGCAGGGCTCGGGCGGCGAGTTGGTCCAGTTCCGGGCGGAACCGCTGCTCAACCGGACGGGCAAGCCGTTCGCCGCGGTGGTCGCGGTCGCCGACACCCGGCCCGTCGCGGCGGACCACACCCGGTTCGTGCTGCTCGTGGTCGGCAGCTGTGTCCTGCTCGTCGGCGCGCTCGGGTTCGCGGGACACCTGCTGTCCGGGCGGTCGATCCGGCCCGCGGCGGCGGCGTTGCAACAGCAGGAGGTGCTGCTGGCGGAGACCGCGCACGACCTGCGCACGCCGGTGGCCGCCTTGCGCGCGCTCGCCGAGACCGCGATGGCGCATCCGGACCAGCGCGCCGATCTGCTGCCCCGCACGGTCCGGCTGGCCGCCAGGATGGGCGGCATCATCGACGATCTGCTGGTGCGGGCCCGGCTCGCGG
The DNA here is from genome assembly GCF_042739735.1 of Amycolatopsis sp. NPDC059027. Lineage (NCBI taxonomy): Bacteria > Bacillati > Actinomycetota > Actinomycetes > Pseudonocardiales > Pseudonocardiaceae > Amycolatopsis > Amycolatopsis sp. NPDC059027. Next base: position 85,723 of record NZ_JBHYIK010000009.1, read on the forward strand.
CGGGCGTGGAACAGCTGAGCATCCAGCCGGTGTGGCTGGACCAGCTGGTGGTCGGCGTCGTCGAGGACACCGAGCCGGACGGCGCGCAGGTCACCGTCACCGCCGCGCCGACCAAGGTGAACGCCGATCCGGCGCTGGTGCAGCGCGCGATCGGCAACCTCCTGAACAACGCCCTGCGGTACGGGCGGCAGCCGGGCGCGCCCGCGATCGTGCACGTCACCGTCGCCGGGGGCACGGTGACCGTCGCCGACCACGGGCCGGGCATCGACACCACCCTGACCGAAGACGCCTTCGACCGCTTCACCAGCACCGGCGGGTCGTCGGGACTGGGACTGTCCATTGTGCGCTGGGTCGCCGAATCACACGGCGGCACGTTGTCGGTGTACAACGCCGACGAGGGCGGCGCGATCTTCGAACTGCGCTTCCCGGTGAGCGCGGCCTGAGTCCGGCAGAGCCCGGTGTCCACAGTGGACGAACCCCGCCTCGTCGCGCGACCGGGCGACGAGGCGGGGCCCGGGCAACGCCAGCCCATCAGTCGCTAGCGTCCAAGATCAGCACACTGACGGGG
>NZ_JBHYIK010000009.1:86300-114557 GCF_042739735.1 Amycolatopsis sp. NPDC059027
TGGGGGGCCCGCCTACTGCCTGCGGGGCGGGGGGCGCGCGGCGCCCGGGCCCCCCGCGGCGGCGGGCCCCCCCCGCCCCCCCCCCCCCCGCCCGCCCCCCCCCCCCCCCCCCCCCGGGGCAGGGTCACCGCGAGCCGATCAGTCGCTCGCTTCGATGAGCTCCACAGTGCCGGTGCCCGACTCGCTCAGGCTGTAGGGGCGGTGGGCGAAGCCCTCCTGGCCGGTGCCGCCCGCCCGGCCGCGGAGCGCAGCCGTCACCCCGTCGTTGCCGGTGGCCCGCCGCCGGCCGCCTGCCGACTGGCCGTCCGCGTTCTCGGCGGTGCCGGGGCGCAGGGTTCCCGCGGAGCCGGAGGCCGGGTTGTGCGGCGTCATCGGGGGCACCATCCCGCCCGTGCTGCCCCGGCCCGAACCGGCCGCGGCGCCCGAGGCGACCCCGGAATCCGCGCCGGAGCGCTTCCCCGTCCCTGCCCGCACCGCCGGGATCGCACCGAGCCCGCTGTTCGCCGCGCCGAGGGCCCCGAACGGCAGACCCGACGACGCCGGGGCCGAACCGGCCGGGGACAGGCCCGGCAGCCCACCTGCCGAACCGGCGGCGAGATCACCCGGGGTCAGGGAGCCCGGCCCCAGCCCGGCCAGTGACGGCCCCTGCCAGGACGCCCAGTCCTGCGGATTCCAGCCCACCGCCTGCGTGCCGTCCGAAAGACCGGGAACGTCGGGCAGCTTCGGCAACGTCCCGCCGCCACTACTACTGCCGCCGATCCCCGCCGCCTGCGCGAGGCTCTGCACCTCGGTCAGCAGATTCACGGCCGCGTCGGCGGTCTTGACCGCGTCGGCCGAGGAGATGTTGAAGTTGGGGATGAGATCCGCCGGGTTGGTGGCGCCGGCGGCCTGGCAGACCGACAGCATGACGCCGTCATAGTGCCCGCCCAGCGTGTTCATCGCCATCGCGGAGTTCTGCCAGGCCTGGATGGCCAGACCCCAGGTGAGCGGATTCATCCGCGTCGCCAGGTATTCGTCGAAGAAACCCTGCACGGCCAGCTGCGTCGCGGGCAGTGTGTCGGCCAGTGCGTTCAGCCGCGTCGTCACCTGGGACGCCGCGATCCGGTCGCTCCACATGGTCAGGTCGGCGATCGACCGCCCGACCTTGGCCTCGAAGGAATCCGCGGCCTTGTCCCGCCAGTCCGCCAGCGTCAGGTCACCCGCGTTCCGCCGCAGGTCCGCGGCCGCGGTCTGGCTCCAGGAATGCACTTCCTGCCACATGGCGGCCGCACTGCGGAGCGTGGGAATGTGCGCCTGCTCGGCGCTGATCATCGCGATATGCGCCTCGGGGGGCAGCACGTTGTAGGGAATCACCGGTCATCTCCTCTTCAGACGCTCTTCTGCGCGGGGTGATTCGCCGACGGACCGCCGGACGACGGGGTGCCGGTGGTGCCCGCCTGCTGATCGCCGCCGCCCGGCGTGGTTCCCGTCGCGTCGGTGCCCGGGGTTTTCCCGCCACCACTGCCTCCGGACAGCTGCTTCACGACGCCGAGGCCCTTGTCGGCCAGTTTCACCGTGGAAGTGGCCAGGTCGATGCTGTTGATCAGGTCGGTGGCGCTGTACTTCGCCGCGGCGGCCTTGACCTTCGCGGAAATGGTGGTCATGTCCTCGCTGGTGTTGGCGATGTAGGCGCCGGCCACCCCCGTGGCGGCCTTGTCCAGCACGGCCATCAGAATTCCCTCGATCGTCCCGGCCAATGCGGCCGGTTCGCCCAGCAGCCTGCCGAGCGAGGCAGGTGGCGCGGGCGCCTTCGTGTGCGCGGAGAACGTGGCCATGGCCTCCGGGTTGCCGTTGATGAACGAAGCGTCGGACATCTGCCCCTCCTCAGGTTCGGTAACTGCGTTCGGTGCCGGACGGGCCGACGCGCCAAAGCTCTTCGTCGAGCACTTCGACGGGCTCGCTGGGCACGGCCGGCGGTGGTTTCGGTTTCGGTTTCGGCTTCGTGGCCTTCGCCAGGGCCGGGGTTTCCTTGGTGTTCCTGCCCTTGCCGCCCTGCCCTTCCCGGCCGGACAGGACGACCCCGGCCCCGCTGCCGGGCTTGCGCGAGCGGACGGCGTTGACCTGTTCGGCCGCCCCTGGCCGGATACCGCCGGAAGCCCCGCGCCCCGCGCCGGACTGCGGCGGATACATCGGCGGCATGGCCCCGCTGCTGCCGGTTCCTGCGCCGCCCGTGGTGCCCGAGGCCGCGGGGACGGCCGCGCCCCCGGCGGTCCCGCCGCCGGACGACGGCGGCTGCGCCGGGTTCGTGACCGGGTTGCTGTCGAGACCGCCGAGCCCGGTGGCGCCCCCACCGAGTCCCCCGCCGCCGGCTCCCCCACCACCGGCCGACGCCAGCCCGGGAAGTCCCGGATCCGCTTGCGGCACAAGGGAATCAGCGACGGCGGCGGGATCGATGGGGTGATACAGGTCCGCCGGGTCGAACGTGCCGCCGACCGGGTTGGGCACGTTTCCGGTTCCCCCGGACGCGTTCTTGGCGAGGTCGAGCAGCTTGCTCGCCACGTCCACCGCGTTCTTCGCGGTCACGAGCGGGGATTCCGGGGAGTTCTCCTTGGTCTTGGTGGGATCGTTGGGGTTGGGAGCGTTCTGCGGGCCGGGGGTCTCCTCGGGGTTCACCGCGTTCGGGTCGGCACCGCCCGAATCCGACACACCGGGCGCCGGGCCCGGCCCTGGGCCCGGAGTGCCGTCCGGTCCGGACGAGGGCACCGCGGCCAGCGGCACCCCGGACAGGGACCTTCCGGTCGCCGCGCGCAGCTTGGCGGCCGCGTCGTGGTACGCCGGGGTCAGCAGGTTCATCACCCAGGCGACCGCGTCCCTGGCGTCGGTCTTGTCCTTGTCCGACGCGTTGGCGGGCAGCGTCTGCACCCGGTCGTCCGCGTAGCGCCGGACGTTGCAGATGCCGTCCGCGAGGGACGTGAGCGCCCGGACGATGTCGTCCGTGGTGGCGGTGGTCGCCCACGGCGCCCCCGACTCGGGACGCGTGATCCCGCCGTCGGTCCAGGACCGCGCGACGGCGACCACCTTGCCGACCTCGCTGTCGAAGGTGGTGCCCGCCAGGTCCTTCCAGGACTCGCCGAGAGTGGTCCGGAGGCTCGCCAGCAGCCCGGCCCGCGAGTCCAGCCAGACGCGGCTCGCCTTCCACATCGCGGCGGCGGAAGTGAGCAGCGGGGCGTGCTGCTCCGCTTCCGCGACGATCATGGTGTGGAGTTCGTCGAGGGAGAGGGAACGATAGTCGATCATGGCCTACTCGTTGCCAGGGGACTCGAGGGAGGGCAGGACCCGGGGCAGGCCCTCGCCGGTCATCCCGGCGAAGGCGGTCCGGGTGTAATCGTCGAACGCGGCCCTGGCGATGTCGCGTTGGTTGGCGTCATCGGTGAAGTGGTAGGAGGTTCCGGCCTTGTGCGCGAAAAGACCCAGCGCGCTCGTGGCTTCCTTGAACCGGGTGAGGAACTCGTAGAGCTGGACAGTGGTCTCGTTGTCGGCGGCGAGTACCTCTTCGTGCCCGTTCATCCCGCCACCACACTGCCCGCCGCCCCGGCCGGCGACCTCCTTGGGCAGTGCGTCCCGCGCCAGGCTCACCGCGTTGTCGGCGAACCGCAGCATCGCCTTCGGGATACCGTCCATTTTGTCCGGTGGTGCCATCATGCGCTCCTGACTCGACTCGTCGCTGTCCACTCAAACACCGCGGGGGCGTGGCGGACGGGCGGCGGCAGGAACCCGCCATCCGCCGCCGCGATCCCCGCGCTAGTCCCGCGGCGGCTGCCAGGCCAGCTGCACCAGGCCCTTGTTCCCCCGCCGGTCGACCAGCCAGCCGCGGCCGGGCGGCAGTACCTGGGCACGCATCCCGCCGAGCAGCGGTCCCTCGTCCCGGTCGCCCGACATCATCAGACCGGGCGCGCCGACCTCGCGCAGCCGGTTCAGGAACGGCTCGTACAACCCCTTGCCCGCACCGCCGGAGCGGCGGGCCAGCACGACCCGGAGGCCGATGTCCGAGGCCTGCGCGGCGAGCGGGAGCAGCGGCATCAGCGGATGGTCCTTGTGCGTGGCCACCATGTCGTAGTCGTCGACGAGCACGAAGATTTCCGGCCCCTGCCACCAGTTCCGGGCCCGCAGCTGCTCGGGCGTGATGTCCGGTCCCGGCAGCCGCCGGGAAATCGCCGTGACCACCTCGTTCATCAGGGCGATGCTGTGCGCGTCGTTGGTGCCGGTCCCGAGCAGGTACTCGTCGGGGATCTCGCCGAGCAGTCCACGCCGGTGATCGATGAGCACGATCCTGGCCTGTTCGGGGGTGTGTGCCGCGCAGATGCGGCGGGCCAGTACCCGCAGGAACGAGGTCTTGCCGCATTCGGTGTCGGCCAGCACGAAGAAATGCGGGTCCTTGGCGAAATCCAGCCGCATCGGCGAAAGATCGTGCTCGTGGATGCCGACCGCGAGCCCGGCGCCGGGCCCGGTCCGGACGTCGGCGGCGGGGAGTTCCTCGTGGGGGAGCACCCCGGGGAGCAGCCGCACCGGTGGCGCGGCCTCGCCCGGCCAGGCCCGCGCGATCGCCTCGACCAGGCCGCCGATCCCGTCGGCAAGGTCCCCGGCGCCGGTCACGCCGTCGATGCGCGGCAGGGCGACGAGCATCTGGTGCTTGCTCATCGCGAGTCCCCGGCCGGGGCAGTCCGCGGGCACGCCCATCGCGGCGCGCCGGTCGATGATGGAGTCGATGGGATCGCCGATCTTCAGCTCCAGCCTGCTGGTGAACAGGTCCCGGACGTTCATCCGCAGGTCGAACGAGCGGGAGCAGCCCGCCACCACGTGCACGCCGTAGGCGAGCCCGCGCGCAGCGATGTCGCCGATCAGGTCCTCCTGCTGGTCGAAGTCGTTGCGCAGGGTCAGCCAGCCGTCGATGACGAGGAACACGTCGCCGTGCGGATCGTCGGCGAATTCGCCGGCCGCCTTCCTCGCCCGGTAGGTGACGATGCTGTCGATCTTGTGCTCGGCGAACCGCCGTTCGCGTTGCGCGAGCAGCGTGGCGACCTCGGCGACGGTACGGCGGACCGCGCCGGTGTCCAGCCGGCCCGCGACACCGGCGACATGGGGCAGGCCGTCCAGCGCGGCGAGCGTGCCGCCACCGAAGTCGAGACAGTAGAACTGCGCCTCGCGCGGGGTGTGGGTGAGCGCGAGGCTGAGGATCAGTGTGCGCAGGGCGGTGCTCTTGCCGGTCCGCGGCCCGCCGATCACCACCACGTGGCCCGCCGCCCCGGACAGGTCCAGGGTCAGCGGATCGCGCCGCTGCTCGAACGGCCGGTCCACGATGCCGAGCACCGGACGCAGCGCGCCTGCCAGCTCGGTCGAATTGGCGGTCAGCCCGCGCTCGCGATGGGTGACCAGCTCGGGCAGCAGCTGGTCCAGGGTCGGCGGCTCGTCCAGCGGGGGCAGCCACACCTGGTGCGCGGGCGTGCCCCGGCCGACCAGCTGATCGACCATGATGTCCAGCAGCGTCTCGCCGATCGCGGTGTCGGGATCGGGCACGGGTTCGGCGGCGGTGTCCTCGGCCTCGAGCGCCGGCGCGTGGTAGGCGGTGGTGTATTCGTGCAGTGCCAGGTGTTCCGGCGCGCTGACGGACGTGCCGGACCGGCTGATCCGCCGGTGCACGCCGGAGACGTAGGCGGAGCGGAACCGCACCATCGACTCCGTGCCGATCTTGAGGAAGCCGTTTCCGGGCGCCCTGGGCAGTTTGAACGCGTCGGGGACGCCCAGCACGGCCCTGCTCTCCATCTCGGAGAAGGTCCGCAGGCCGATCCGGTAGGACAGGTGGCCTTCCAGCCCGCGCAGCCTGCCCTCGTCCAGCCGCTGCGAGGCGAGCAGGAGGTGCACGCCGAGCGAACGGCCCAACCGTCCTATCTGGACGAACATGTCGATGAAATCCGGCTTGGCGGAGAGGAGTTCCGAGAACTCGTCGCAGATCACCACGAGGGTGGGCACCTCGGGCAGCGGCGCGCCCGCCTGACGGGCCTTCTCGTAGTCCCGCAGCGAGGAGAAGTTCCCGGCCGCGCGCAGCAGTTCCTGACGCCGGATCAGCTCGCCGTTGATCGCGTCGGTCATCCGGTCGACGAGATGGAGTTCCTCGGCCAGGTTCGTGATCACCGCGCTCGTGTGCGGCAGCTTGTCCAGCCGGGTGAAGGTCGCGCCGCCCTTGAAGTCGATCAGCGCGAAGTTCAGTGAGCTCGGTGGATGCGTGACCGCGAGCGCCAGCACGAGCGTCCGCAGCAGCTCCGACTTCCCGGAGCCGGTGGCCCCGATCAGCAGACCGTGCGGGCCCATGCCCTCCTGGGCCGACTCCTTCAGGTCGAGGTCGATCGGCGTGCCGTCCTCCTGGATGCCGAACCGGATCCGCAACCGGTCCCGGTTCGGCCGCAGCACCCACGTTTCGTCCGGGTCGAGGTCATAGGGATCGCCCAGTCCCAGCAATTCGGCGAGGCCCAGCTCGGAACTCATCGGCGCGTCCCCCCGGATGCCGGAGCTGAGCCGCAGCGGCGCGAGCTGCCTCGCCAGCCCTTCGGCGGCGACCGGGTCGAAGAAGTCCGCCTCGCCGAGGCGGGTGTTCCCCTCGGCCGTCCGGCTGGACAGGCTGCCGTCGTCGGCCACCTCCAGCACCACCGCGGACCGGTCCAGCGCCCGCGGCGGAGCGGTGGTCAGATCGACCACCGTGACGCCCTCGACGCCGCCGCCGGTCATCAGGTGATCGGATCCGGCGGACATCCCGCCGTCCAGGACGACGACCAGATACGGACCGGGCACGCTGACCTGTTCCGCGGGGTCGAACCGCGGGCGGGCGCCCAGTTCCTCTTCCAGGATCGACTCCAGCGCGGAAATGGACGGGGCGACCAGGCGCAGCGGGCCGAGCGCGTCGGAGCGCACGGGGTGTAGGGCGTGCGGAAGCCACTTCACCCATTCCCAGTCGGCGCGGCGGTCCTCGCTCACACAGACCGCGACGCGCAGATCCTCGGGTGACTGCAGGACGGCCAGCTGGGCCAGCACCGCACGCAGCATGCCCAGCGCGGCCTCGCGGTCCCCCTGAAGATAGACGCGGCTGAACCCGTTGACGGCGATCGCCAGCGGAAGCCCGTCGGCGGTGCTGTAGGTCGTGAGGAACCGGCGCAGCGCCAAGGCGGACAGCGGCTCGAGTTCTTCCAGCGGCAGGGTGTCCGGGGCGACGAGAGTCAGCGCCGGGCCCTGCGCACCACGGCCGATCCGCGCGACGGCGAAGTCCTCGTCCTCCTTGCGGCGCTCCCACAGCCGGTAACTCGCCACGAGCGACCACAACGCCGTGGGCTCCGGATGCAGGTAGTCCAGGGCCGCGCGCTGACGGCGCACCGCCCGGCGGAGCCGCAACCGGTGCTGAGACAGGTGCCGCAGGTACTTGCGCCGCGCCTGCCCCATTTCGCGTTTGCTCGGGCCGCCGCCCTGCAGGACGCCGACGGCGATCATCCCGAGCATCCCGACACCCATCAGCCCGTAGACCGCGAACCGCGCGGCGCCGGCCATGCCGCCCGAATACAGCAGCACGGTCGACGCCATCATCGCGACCATCGGCAGCACCATGAACACCTGCGCCCACTGCCGCCCCGGCGGGGCCGGGATCGCGGGCGGTGGTTGCAGGATCAGTTCGCCGGCGGGCATTTCCGGGGCCTGCTTCCGGGCGGGCCGCTTGACCAGGACAGTCGCCATGCCCACATCGTCGGTCACGCGGGAGCGGAGCCGGCCCTCGTGGCAGGAACGTGCCGTGCGGCCGGATCGGCCGTCCCGGCGAACTAGCGTCGGCGGGGTGAGGACGCGCCCCGGCCTGCCGGAAAGCGCCTCACGGTAACGGAACGGAGGGTGGTATGTCAGGTTTCGACTTCATCAACGGTGATCCCGACCAGATGCGCCGGGTCGCCGACAACTGGCGTCAGCACTGCGAGGACGTCGCGGGCCGGAACGCCCGCCTCAACGGTGGCAACACCGGCCTGGAGGCGGTGTGGAAGGGCCAGGGTGGCCGCATGTTCCAGGGCATCGAACCGGAGAGGTTCAGCCAGAACAAGGGGCTGACCACCACTGGGGACAGCCTGGCCGACACCATGGTGTCCTCGGCGACCCGGTACTTCGAGAACGATTCCGAAAACGGCCGCACGCTCGCCTCGGCCGGGGACTTCCACATCGACAGCGGGGCGATCAGCGCCGCCATGAACGTCTGATCGGTTCTCAGTAAGGAAAGGAGACAAACGTGTCCAACGACCAGATCCTGATGCATTTCGAACCGGTGCTGGGCCAGGTCGAGGAAATGCAGAAGACCGGCGGCCTCGACAGCGGGTCGTTCACCGACGTGTACCAGCACGCCAAGGACGCCAACGCGTCCTTCTTCTCCGACGGCAACGGGGAGGCGATGGTGGCGCGGCAGGGTGTGTACCACAAAGCCGCGAACGAATACCTCGACCAGGTCTCCCTGCTCAGCGGGAAGACCGCGGACTCGGTGTACCGTTCGCAGGACTGCGTGCAGGGTTGCGCGGCCACGTGGACGTGATCGGCGATTCCTCCCGCTGACAGCGCGCCCCGCACGATCGCGGGGCGCGCTTTCCTTTCTTTGTCCATTCTGGACTAGTCTATTGAGGACTAGGGGAACAGTGAAACCTGTTCGGGCGCCTCGGTTCCGGCGGGGTCGATGGGCACGGCCGGTGCCAGCGCGGGCCGCCACCCTCGCCGGCGGCCACGGCGCACGACGGCGACGGCCATGGCCACCAGCACCATCGCCCCGATCACCCCGGCCGCCAGCCACAACGCGGCGGACGTCGTGTCGCGCTCCCGCGCGGCGCGCGCCAGCGCGGCGTGATCCGCCGGCGCCGGGTGGTAGGCCGGAAGACCCGCCGCCGGGGCGAAGTCCGTCCCGTCGGTGACCGCGCGGTACGGGTTCACCAGGCCCGCCCCGTAGGCAGCACTCGCCTGACCGCCCCGGGCGGGACTGGCAGTGGCCTTCAACCGCCGAACGACCTCCGCGGCGGACAACCGCGGCCAGGCGGCTCGCACCAGCGCCGCCGTCCCCGCGACGAAGGGCGTCGCGAAACTGGTGCCGTCCACGTAGGCGTGACCGTCCACTCGCGTCGCGGCCAGCACCTTCGCGCCCGGCGCGACAAGGCCGACGTACGGCCCGATCTGGGAGGTGGACATCCGTGCCCCGTTGATGTCCACCGCGCCCACGCCGAGCACGCCGGGATAGGCGGCGGGATACGAGGGCAGTTCCGTCGCCGTGCCCTGCTGCGCATTGCCCGCCGCCGCCACCACGACGACGTCGCGAGCCACCGCGTAGGCCACGGCGTCCCGGATGGCGGGGAAGTCCGCGGTGCCGGACAGGGAAAGGTTGAGTACCCGCGCGCCCTGGTCGACCGCGTAGCGGATGCCGTCGCCGATCGACTGGGGGCTGATCCGCAGGGACTCGCCCCGGTCCCCGATCTCGCGGTCGCTGACCCGCACCGGCAGGATCACCGCGTCCGGGGCCACGCCGTGGAAACCGACGCCCGGCAGGGCACCGCCCGCGATGATGCTCGCCACGGCGGTGCCGTGGGAATCGCAGTCGAAGTTGCCCGGCAGGTTCCGCGCCGCCACGAAATCCCGGCCGGGGAGCACCTTGCCGGGCTGCCGCAACTGCGGATGGCCGGCGTCCACTCCGGAATCGACCACGGCCACCGGCACCCCTCCCCCGCGGCTGTGCGGCCAGGCCGCCTCGGGCGCGAGCATCTGCTGCGCCCAGGGCTGGGCCGCGATCTCGGGATGCGCCGGTTGGGCGTCGTTACAGGCTCCCGCCGGGGGCGCCGCCCGTGCCGGGCCCCCGCCGAGGGCGAACTGGAGCGTCGCCATCGCGACGACGGTGAGGATCGAGGCCGGACGGTGTCGGTTCACCCTCGCGATACTGCGGCAGTCCCGTCCCGGTGACCGCAGCGTGGCAGCAACAGGTCATCCGGCGGACCGGGACCGATCTTCGCGCCAGACTGGTGCCCGGACGAGAAAAGGGGGCCGGCATGGACACACCGCTCCACCTGAGCATGTACGGCGAGTACCAGCGGATGGCCGAAGACGTCCGGGCCGCGCAGGCCCGCGTGACCGAGATCCGTACCGAGGCCACTTCCGAGGACGGGACGATCACCGCGATCGCCGGCGGTTCCGGGGAACTCGTCGAGCTGCGGCTGGATTCCCGGATCTACCGGACCCCGGATTCCGACCAGCTCGCGACCGACATCACCGCCGTCGTCCACCAGGCGGCGCACCTCGCCCGGCAGGAGACCTTCGAGATCCTGTCCGGCTTCCTGCCGCCCGGCGCCCGCCCGGAAACGACCGACCTGCGGGCCGATCCGCTGTTGCACGAACTCGACCGGCAGGTCGCGGGGAGGGAACGCTGATGGCGCCGCCGGACGAACGCGGAATCACCGTCACCAACGCCGACGGCCTCATCGACATGTATCCCGACGCGACCGAGCGGGTGTTCCGGGCACTGGACATGATTCGCCAGACCTTCAGCACCACGCTGCCCGCCATTCGCGAGGTCCTGGAGCGGGAAATGACACTGGGGAACGGGAAACCGGGCGAGATGTTCATGGACAACTACCGCAAGCCCGCGGTCGAGACCTTTCGTTACGCCAACCAGACCCCGCGAGTGCTCGACCACTACGCGCAGAACGGCCTCGGGCAGGTCACCGAGTACCGGACAGCGGACGCGAAGAACGCCGCCGGCCTGCGGGCGCAGCAGCCCGGAAACTAGGACCAGGTCATGGCCGACCCGAGTGACATCCAGGAACCGAGCGACGAACTCTTCATCCGGGTCAAGAAGATCTGGGGAGTGGACGCGGTCTGGCCACGCGACAGCGAAGGGGACGCGCAGAAACTGGGCGAGGCCTGGGAATCCCTGGCGACCGCGTTGACGAAGCTGGCGACCGACGGCCAGGCACAGCTCAAGGATCTTCACGAGGCATGGCAGGATCTCGCCGGCGTCGCGGCCTACGACTCCCTTCGCGCCCTCTTCGCGGGATCCGACGGCAAGAGCGGCATCCAGGCGCTGGCCGGCCAGTGCACCCAGCTCGCCGAGTTGTGCAAGGGATACGCCAAGCAGATCTCCGACATGAAGGGCGAGATCATCGCGGATCTCGCCATCAACGTCGCACTGTTCGCCCTGTCCTTCGCACTGGCCGGACCAGCGGGCGAGGCCTTTTTCGCGGCCCGGTTCGGTGCCATGATCGCGGCGAGGATGGCGCAGTTCGCCGAGGCCGTCGAGGCGATGGGCGCCGGGCTCAGGTTCGGGTTGCAGGCCGGGATGAACGCGGGTTTCGGCGCGCTCGCCGGCGGGCTGGGCAACCTCGCGGGCCAGGAACTGAGCAACCTTCGCGGCTACGGACCCATCAACTGGGACAACGTCGGACACGCCGCGGGCGCCGGTGCCGTCGCGGGCGCCATCGCGCACGGGGTCTTCACCGGGGCCGGAAAACCGCTCAGCACGGGCGTGACCCGGTTGGCCGGCAAGGCGCCGGGGATCTCCGACACCGTGGCGGGCCAGATCGGCAACATCGCCGGGGTGGCCGCGACGGGTGCGGGCGCCGGCGCGGCGACCGCCGCGGTCTTCGGTCAGGACGCGATCGACGGCGCGATCGGCGGTGCGGCCATCGGGGGCAGCGCGGCGCTGGCCATCCACGGCGGGCGCAACACCTACGAGCACGTCACCGGCAACAAGGCGAACTCCCTGCAGGACTTGATCAAACCTCCCGGCGGGGGCGACGGCGACCCGCCGGGCCCCGGCGCGAGCCGCTCGGCCGGAGGGGATCCCCCACCCGCAGGGACATCGGAACGGCACAGCCCCGGAACCGCCGAGAACGCACAGACCGGCGCGGCATCACAGCATTCCGCTCAGGAAACCGCCCAGCACGGTGAAGGACCGGTCGCCCGCGCGGGCGCGCAGGGCGCCGATCACCCGGGGGCGACGCAGGAAACCACCGTGGCCGAGAACCGGCAAACCGCCACGCCGCCCGGTCACGAGACCACCGCGAACGCCGGGCCGCCGACCGGGGAAACCGTCTCGAACGCGGTGCCGCGGACGACGGCTCAGATGCCCGCGGCGACGACGGTCGAAAATGTCCACAGTGGATCCTCGACCGTCTCGCACGGGACGAACTCGTCCACCGTCCCGGCGAAGTCCGCGAGCGTCGAGCCCCCGGTACGGCAGTCAGCGAGCGGAGACACTCCAGCACAGCAGGCATCGGCCGCGGAGACGTCCAAGACCCAGCAGGCGGCGAGCCGGAACACGGAGAGTCCGGAGCAGGCGTCCCCGAAGCCGAAGCAGGGAGAGCAACCCGGCAAGGGCGGCGAGCAACCCGCCAAGAGCACGGAAACCGCCACCCCACCGGAGAAATCCGCACCGGCGGCGGCCAAGCAGCCTGCCGAGGGCCAAGCGGAAACGCGCGGCCGGAACGGCCGCTCGCAGCAGGCGGTACTCCAGCCGGGCGAGAATCCGAAGGCCACCCCCGGCCCGGCGGTGGCCGAGCGGGCCGAGGCCCGGCCGGGAGAGCGCGAATCCGGCAGCGACGACAAGCGCGGCTCCGCCCCGGAGCCACCGAAACCGTCCGAACACACCAGCGCAGGGCGTGGCCCCGACGGTGCCGAGCCGCGCGGACGGCAGGGCGAGCGCGGGCTGGTCGTCGAGAAGATCACCACACCGGAGCCGCTGACCCTGGCGGACGGGACGAGCCACACACTGCCCGCCGGAAGCGAGATAGTGCGGGACAGGGCAACGCGCGAAACGGTCGCGTACCGGCAGACGACCGGCGAAGACGGCAAACCGCTCGCCAAGCCCGCCACGTTCTTTCCCACCCACGACGGCGTCTGGGCCAGGACGGAAAAGCCGCTGGACCCGGCGATGCACGAGGCGTGGCTGGCGAACGCGAACTACTCGCACGAGACCGCCCGGCTCCTGGACGACCTCGGCAAGCGCTACAGCGAAGACCTGCCCAAACGCGAACGCCTGAACAACCTGCGCTGGCACGAGCTGAAGAATCTGCTGCGCGGTAGTGCCGACGATGTGGCCGCCGCGATTTTCGAGGCGATCCGGCGGCGGGAGGGGATCTTCCTGCGCTGGACGCAGTTGTCGGCGGCGGACGCGCTCGGCAGCGGCAAGATCGTGAACATGGCCGCGGGCGAGGGCAAGTCCTATGTGTACCTGGTGCACGCCGTGCGTGAGGCGATGCGGAACGGCGTCGACGCGGTGAACGTGATCCAGACCCGCGGCCATCTGGCCGACCGGGAACTGGAACGGTACCGCAAGGTGCTGGGCAAACTGGACATCGACGTCCACCGGATCACCCCGGACGAGCCGATGCCGGTGCCCGAACCCGGCAGGCCGACGATCTACATCGGCACCCAGCAGGAGCTCGAATTCACGGTGCTCAAGCAGAAACAGGTTCCGGGCCAGGTCGCGGACGGTTCCAACAAGATCCACGCCGTCGTCGACGAAATCGACGAAGCGTTCGTCTACTCCGACACCAAATACGTCCTCAGCGAGGGCGCGGACCAGCTCGCCCCGCCGGAAATCGCCCAGGAAGTCCACTGGGCCCAGGAATTCCTCGACACCAACCTGACCCGGGAACATTTCAGCCCCGCCGGGGGCCGCGAGGGACAGCTTCTCGCCCTGAACAAGGCCGGCGGGATCAAGGTGGTGGAACTGCTGGGCGAGGCGCCGCCGGTCAAGCTGGCCCAGCGGCTGAACATGGCGGCCAACGCCAAATGGATATTCGAAAAGGACGTCCACTACATCGTCGACGACGGGGCGCACCCCAAGGGCCCCGGCGCGTCCGGGCCCGAGGGCCCGTCGGTCAAGATCATCGACCCGGTCACCCACGAGGTCCTCTACGACCCGAAGACCGCGACGGAGAGCCGGTGGAACGGCGGGCTGGCCCAGGCGGTCGAGGCCAGGGAAGGCCTGCCGGTCCGCGACGACCCGATCGGCCACAACGAGATCACCGCCGGAGAGACCTACGGCAAGGGCAAGCTGATCGAAAGCGTGACCGGCGCCTCGGGAACGGCCAATGGCCACGGGGAGCGTTTCAGCTCCCAAGGCCTCCCCGGCGAGGTCGCCGACACCCCCCGTTACTACAATTCGCGACTGCACCAGCTCGACGATGTCTTCACCTTGAACTCGGCCGAGAAACTGAAGACCATGGCGCAGGAAATCAAAGATTTCCAAACGAGCGAAGAGCGCCCCCAGCTCGTCCTGCTGCACCGCAACGACCTGGTCGGCAAACTTTCGGACCTGCTCACCAAGGACGGCGTCGAGCACGTCGCAGTCGACGCGAAACAGTTCACGAAATGGGGTACCAACCGGCCGGAGGAGTTCAAGAAGATCCTCGACGAGGCCGGCGGGAAACGCAAGGTGCTGGTGGTCAACATGCAGGGCGCCCGGGGTGTCGACATCAAGGTCGCTCCGGAGATGCAGGCGCAGGGCGGCCTGCGGGTCCGGGTCAGTGCCCGGTCCCCCTTCGCGGACATCGACATCCAGGCGGAGAACCGCACGGCCCGCAACGGGGAACCGGGCGACGTGGTCTATTACCCGTCCCTGGACGACGAAGTGTTCAGACTGGCGCCCGACGCCCAGGTCGAGCACGCGATCGTCAGGTACGAGAAGGCACACGCCGAGCACGAGAGCGCCGCCGCCGAACACAGCGCGAACCCCACCCCGGAGAACCGTCAGGCGCTCACCAACGCCGAACAGGAACTCTCCCATGCTGGAAAGGGGCTCACCGGCTCCCTTCCGCAACTGCGGACCCACGCCCTCGCGGGACGGATCGCGCTCCAGACGCTGCCCACCCACCAGCCCAACGCCCCGCCCGGCCCTGCCCAGCCCACCGGAGACCTCCCCACCGCGCCGGAGTCGAAGCCGCCCCAATCGCCGCGGCACACCCTGCTGACAGCTCAGCCGGGCGAACAGCCCGATTCGCCGATCGCACGGCCGGCGCCCGAGATCCGGCCGCAGTTGCCCGCCGCGGTGCACACCGTCGCGACCGAGCTCGCCGACCTGGTGGGACAGCACCACGCGGGGACGATCCTGACGCACCACATCGCCGAGATCGCGGCGGCGGGCCACGTCCCCGAGGGCGCCGGTCCCGCCGACCACCTGGCATCGCTGGCGGACCCGTCGCGGCAGGAGGAACTGCATCGGCGGCTGCGGGAGGCCGTCGCCCAGGCCAGGGCCGAGGGGCCCGGTCCGACGGCGCAGCTTGGCGAAAACACCGCCGCTCCAACGAATTTCAGCACTGTCCACGCCGTGATCGCCGGCGAGACCGGACCGGCGGTGCCGCAGACGACGGGCGAGCACCAGGGCCCTGCCGAGCAGGCCGCGGAATCACCGAAGCGGCCCGAACAGGCCGAAACGCCGGAACCCGGGCCGGTTCCGGCCTCCGAGGCTCAGCCCGCCACGCCCCAGCCCTCCACACCCCAGCCCGTCGCGAGCCCGGCACCCGCCGCCCCGCAGCCCGCCGCTGCCCTACCGCCGACCGGAACCCCGCCGGGCCGGGGATCCGAAGGCCCCACCTGGCCACGGCCGCGTTCACTGGCGAAGGCGTCTCGCCCGCTCACCGGCACCATCGAAATCCACGGTCCGCTCAGCACGGTCCGGGGCGCCCGGCAGAAGCGGACGGCCGAAGAGATTTCCCGCTCGCGGCTGCTGCCCGCGGCGACCGCGGCGGACGTGCGCGTCGTCGAGAACGTCCCGTTCCCCCTGCCCTCGGCGGACGCGGTGGTGCTCGAGGGTGCCGGGGTGCCGTTCGTCTTCCAGACCATCCACGTGCCGAACCTCGGCCACTCCACGGCGAAACCGATCACCTTCCAGGTCTATCTGGAAGCCACGTCGAGCCTGCCACTGCCCCGGGTCGTCCTGCGCCTGCCCGACTGGCTGACGCCGGACCAGGCGGTCCTGCCGATGGCACACGCGATGGCGGCGGGCGCCGCGATGGTGGCCGAACGAGCCCGCGGCGGCTTGGCCTCCCTCCACGAGCAGCACCTCGGCCATGACCTGTTTCCCGGTCAGGCACCGGTGCTCACGCCGACAGATCTGGGCCACATCGCCCAGATCGTCGCGCTGGGCAAGGAAATCGAGCAGACACGGTGGCGCGACCGGCGGCGGCTGCGGGCGCAGC
The DNA here is from genome assembly GCF_042739735.1 of Amycolatopsis sp. NPDC059027. NCBI lineage: Bacteria > Bacillati > Actinomycetota > Actinomycetes > Pseudonocardiales > Pseudonocardiaceae > Amycolatopsis > Amycolatopsis sp. NPDC059027. Next base: position 102,524 of record NZ_JBHYIK010000009.1, read on the forward strand.
TGGGACGGTTGCTGTCGGACCTCGGACTCGCCGAGGACGACCCGCACAGCAACGTCCGGCTGCGCGCGCTCGCCGGGTACGGCACCAGAATCCGGATGAACGCACCGCCCGAAGCACGCGACGCGGCGACAGCGGCCGACAGCGCGCTCATCATCGCCAACCGGTACCGGCCGGCCAAGGCGGTCAAGGGATACCGATCCGTCCACCGGCCGGTCGAGGACCCGGCCGTGGAAATCGGCTACCGCGTTCCGGTGGATGCCCACGCCCGGCCCTTCGGCCGCGCCGCCGCGGTCGGGGCGGCCGTGCGCGAGCACCTCGGCAAGGCCGGATCGCGGGCCGGGGTGCGGCTGGTCCCCAGCGGACCGGACCTGCGCTACGACGCCTTCGTCGGCGAGCGGAAGATCTTCACCGCGGTCTTCCACGTGCTGCCCGGCCGCACGCTCGAAACGACCGGTGTTTCGGTGCACCCCGGCAAGCAACTGCTGTCCGGCTACCTCCCCGCCCGGACGCGGCTACGGGACGTCGAGGAGGTCGTCAGCGCCGCGATCGCTTACGGGGCAAGGTATTTCACCACGGCGACCGCCGATCCGCACGCGCACACCCTGCACCGGGACACCGATCTGGACGCGCTGCCCCCGGGGCCGGCCGACCGCGCCTTCGAGGCCAGGATCGAGGTGCTCGGCGATCGCGTCGTCACCACCCCGGCGTGGCGGCCGTGGCGCAGGCGGCAGCTGGTCTCCCAGCTGCGCAAGCTGCTCGAACGGGCCGGGCTGGAAAAGCAGCTGCCGGGCTATTCCTACCGGGCGGGCTCGCTCGGCCCGCACGCCCGCGCGGTGGTGGACGAGTTCGCCAGGACCAGGTCCCACGCGGACTACCTGCCCACCTGGTTCCACGTCGGGACCGCGCTCTTCAACGAGTACCCGGCGATGCTGGCGATGGGCGTCACCTTCACCATCGCCGGCGCCGCGCAGAACCACGCGGGCAACGGCATCGGCTATCTCGTATACGGCCTGGTGGCCACCCTGACGGGTGCGGCACTGGCGCGGAACTACGACATCGCCAGCGACAAACAGGCTGCCAAGAAGAAGAAATGGGACGAGATCCGCGCCGCGGTCGACCATGGCCGCGCGCTGGCGGATTCGGTCAACAGCTGGCGCCGCGACCACCTCGGCCGGGCGCCGAAGCACAACGCCGAAGTGCCCTCCGCCGCGCAGCTCCAGGGCGAAGCCCCCGACATCGCCCCGAGCCTGACCCGGCGGTATCTCCGCTTCGGGACGCCCCGGGTGGCGGGCCTGGCAGCCGGGCTGGCCGCGGGCTGGCCGCTGGGCATCGCCGCCTCATCCGTGCTGGGCCTGCTGTTCGCGGCGCTCGCCACGACCGTTCTGCAGCCGCTGGCCGAGGGGATCAGCCGCCGCTCGCGCAAGGGTGCCGAGCTGGCCCAGCAGGACGACCTCCGGCGCACGCTGAACAGTTACGACATCGAGGAGATCAACGATCTGTACCGGCAGATCGAGCAGGCCTTCGCCGTGATCGACGGTCATCTCGCGGACACGCCACTGCCGGCGGACGTACTGGCCAGGCTGACACCGGTACCCGCCGAGCGCCCCGGCGTGGCCTACGACGTACGCGAGCCGGTGCTGGGGACGCTGAGTGCCTCGTCGGGCTTCATCCCCTATGTGCCCGATCCGAACAAACTCGCGCGTCCGTCGCCGAGCCTCAAGCCGATCGGGCCCATCCTGGAGCACCTCAACGCGCACGCGACCGTGGTGGCCTTCGATCTGGTACGGCTGGCCGTCGCGGGCAGTGTCTCCGCGTGGGCGGAGAACCGGCTGGCGGTGCGCGAGGTGAACAACAAGCTCACCCGGCTGGCCATGCGGATGCGGGCCGAGCGCGAAACACAGCTCCCGATGAAGACACAGGACCGGGACCAGCTGCTGCGGGACATCATCGTGCAGGCCCTGCGGATCGTGGCCGATTCCGCGCAAGCGAACCCGGCGGAGAACGCCTGGCTGCCGCCGGTCACGTCCCTGCCCCCGGAACTGGACCGGCTGTTCGGCACCATCCGGTCGCACGCGCCCCGGCTGCCGGACCCGGTTTCCCGGAAGGCTTCGGCGTCCCGGTGGTCCTACGCGGGATTCATCGCCACCAAATCGGCGGCCGCGGGCGCGGTCACGGTCATTCCGAGCGCGCTGCTCGGCATGCCGGGGTCGTATCTGCTCGGCGCGAGCGCGGCCGCGGTGGCCGGGCTGCTCGCGGTGGCGGGCAGGCCGTTCCACCGGATCAGGGAAATCCTCGTCGACGACCGGGCGGGCTCGCCCGTGGAGAAACAGAGCGACCAGGCCGCTCTCGAAAACCGCCACGTCCTCCAGCAGGTGCTGGAATCCGGGCTCAGGGGCTACGCGGAGAAGTACGGCGAGGCCCTGCCCGGCGCTCTGGTGGAGCGGGTTTCGCACTTCGTCACCTCGCACGAGCAGCCGACGCTGCCCGCGGTGACGCCGCTGGCCGAGTTCGAGCCCATCTCCTTCACCGACGAAAGCCTGCGGTCCGGGGAGTGGGCGCGGGAGGTCCGGGTCAGGCTGGCCTCGCTGGCACAGGCCATCGAGAACGAACTCCGCCTCTGGGGTTTCCGCCCCACGCTGGAACGCAGGCAGGCGTTGCTGCGGGACGAACTGCCCCGGCTCGCCGCCCGGGTGGAAACCCAGCTGGGCAAGTACGAAGGCACCGGCGACAGTCTCCTGGCCGACCGGCTGGCCACGGTGCTGCGGGACTACCTGCGTACCGGGGAAGGCGACTTCACCATGCAGGTGCAGCACGTGCTCTGGGAGCACGAGGCCGTGGACGTCGCGCTGGTCAGGGACCTGAAAACGCTGGCACGGCAGTACGAAAGCACCGGGCGGGGCGACCTCGGCAGGCAGCTGGTCGACCTGTTGTGGCGGCACGGCTACGACCGGGACCGCCAGCTCGTCGACCGGGTGGCCGAGCTGACGAACATCCGGTTCGGCGACGACCGGCTCGCCGCGCACCTGAAGATGCTGCTGCACTGGTACGAAACCGGGGGCGACGGCCACCTCGCCCGGCAGGTGCACACCCTGCTGCGGCGGCTGCCCCCGGGCACCGCGCTCCCCGGGCAGATCGCGAACCTGCTGCACCCGTTCGAGAACGAACGCGCTCGCGCCGCGCGCCTCGCGGTGGAGGCCATTCGCGAACTCAACGAACTCGTCGCGGAATACCAGAAAGCCAGTGATCCGGTGCGGTTCACCCGTGTCGACGACCCCGCCCCCGAACTCCCCGAACCGGTCTACCGGACGCCCGGTCAGCTGCTGATGGACAAGTTCGCCGAGGAGCTGAAGCCACCACGGACGGTCCTGGGTTCCCGTTATCTAGCGGACCGGCTCCCCGAGGACTGGGCGAAACGGCTGCGCGAGCGGGCAACGGACCTGCTGGCGGACGCCAGGAGGAGCGCGGCGCTCGCCGTCTGGGCCGGTGAGAAGACCGGGAAGTACACCCGGGTGGCGGCCACCGCCGACACGGCACCGCCCGCGGTGCTCGAGTCGCTCCTGCGCGACGAAGTCCCCCAACTGTCGAAGATCAACCCGAAACACAGCGAGTGGCTGCCGGGCCGCGAGCCGTACCGGACCAACTGCGTGCCCGCCACGAGTGCCTTCCTGCACGCGCTGGCGGGCTGGGACACCGGGGCCGTCGCGGCGAAGCCGGAGCGGGCCACCCTGGCCGCGCTCTGGCAGGAGGTGGGTGGCACCTGGCAAGCCCACGGCACCAGGTACGACAACGTCATCGCCGCGATGACCGGCCGCAAGGGGATGGCGGCGGCGCTGGCCGTCGTGTCGCGGGGGCGCCACGGCGAAAAGGTCCGGCACGTGAGCGCGGTGGTGGTGAGCGAGAAGACCGGGGTGCCGATCTTCGTGGATCCGCTGACCGGCTACGCGACGAAACTCCCCAGCCACCCCAAGGCGATCTACCTGCTGCCGGTCGACCTGGCGGCGCTGCGGTCGATGAAGGACGTCGAACTGCCGCCCGACGGGCTGGCGAAGCTGCCGGACGCCGAGCGGACGGCGGCCTACCACGGCCAACGGGGACGCGAGCTGTACGAGCTGGTGCGGCAGTCACCGCTGTTCAAGTCGAAGGGACTGCCCCCGCTTCCGGCCGCGCGGCCGGACACGACGCAGTATTTCGAGCGGCATCCGCTGTTCCAGCTCTGGGGACGATCGCCGCTGGCGAAGGCGAACCGGATGCACGCGCTGCCCGCGATCGACGCCGGTACCGCGTCCAGGGCGGAAGAGGCGAGGTTCCTCCGGGAAAACCACCCGGACTACGCCCAGCCGAACCCGCACTTCTACGGCACCGCCTGGCGCGACGACGGCTGGGTCGATCAGGGCTACCTCGCCCACTGGTTCGGCGGATTCTGGTTCCACCACCTCGATTCCTACGACAGCGTGATCGTCGCGATGGCCGACCGGCCGATCGGCGCGCGCGCCCTGATGCTGGTCGTCACCTCCGACGAACAGGGGGTGGAGGAACACCGGCTGGGCTACGTGGCCCACGGCCCGTACGGCGTCGCGTTCTTCGACCGGCAGCTCGGCCGGTTGCTGCACCTGCCGGAGTACCCGGACCGGCTCGCCCTGCTGCCCTACACCGACCCGTTCCTGCCGTGGCGGGACGCACCACCCGAGTATCAGCCCGCGCCGGGGAAGCTCTTCGTGCCGGATGCCCCACCGGCCCGCCACGACGAGGAGCCGCGGGCGGACGTACAACCGGCCGAGCCATCCCTTCCGTCCTTTGTGGACGATGTGCGGATCACACCGGCCGGTCCGCGTAACCGGCCCCGGCCGCCGATGCGCCAGGCACCGCATCCCTCCCGCCCGGATCCGTCCGGCCCGCCGCCCTCCAGCCCGCCGCCCTCCGGCCCGGGTCCGGACCACGGCCCGGAGGCGGCGAAACCGGCCAGGTACGGCCCGTACCACCGGGCGGAAAGCTCAAGCCAGTCACCGGAAGTGGCGAAGATGATGGTGGAATCGAACGAGCTCTGGGGGAAAGCCGCCCGGTTCGGCAACAGCGCCGTTGTCCAGGCGTGGAACGGCCCGCTGCCGGACGGCGACCGCGGCGTCGAGTTCTACACGGACGTCAAGCCGCGGTTCTACGGCACCAAGGTCTCGCTCCGGGAATGGCGGGAAGGCCAGAACGTCACCTTGGACGGCGACTACGTGAAAGTCGCCATCGTGGTCACCAAGAACACCCAGACGACGCCGGAGGCCGACGCGGGCGGAACGGCGGAAATCCCGTGACGCGCGAAGGAGAAGCGATGGAAGCGCGGGAAGCGGTCGAGAAGGTCGAGCACTGGTTGCGTTCCGGCACGTCCGCCGACCTGACCGACGGCGAGCACGCGGTGCGGGTCGACCACGAAAACGTGGTGCGCGTGCCGGAAGGCTGGTACGTCCCCTACGACTCGGTCCGGTCGCTCGACACGGGAGACCGGCTGGCCGCGCTGGTGCCGCAGCCCGCGCTCGTCGTGCGTGCGGACGGCGCGCTGCGCAGGCCCGACCTCGGCCCGGAAGGCAGGCTGCCGAGCGTGCCGGTGGCCATGGCCGGTGCGGCGGACTGGCAGGAGATCCTCGAGCCGGAGTTCGAGCACAGCGGGGTGGCCTACCTCGGCGTTCCGCGAAGCGCCGTGCTCGCCTGGCGGAAGTACACCGACGGCGAGCCAACGGACGAAGTGCGGGTCAATCCGGAGTATCAGCAGGGCCCGGAGCGGCTGGGCTACCCGCCCATGGACACCCCGCTGGAGCATCTGCTGAGCTACGCCGCGACCGGACGCTACGAGCGTGCCCAGTACCTGTCCGGCTTGCTGGGCGCGGAAGTGCTCATCCCCCTCGATCCGTATACCGGGCAGCCACTGGAGCGGCAGTGGGAGGAAGGCCGGACGCTTCTGCGGGTGTACAGCTCCCGGCGCCGCCTGCCGGTGGGCACCGCGCGCTGGTCGCGCGCCGAAGTGCTGTCGGTCATCGAAGACTTTCCCGGCACCGGCCTGCTGATCAACCCCGGTTCGTTCCCGTCGGACCGGCTCGACGCCGGCGAGCTGGCCGCCACGCGGGCCGCGTGGCCCCTGTTCCGCAAGTCGCCGCCGGTCGTGGAGGTCTCACCCGAGTACTCCGAGTGGGTGGCCGAAACGGGCAGGCTCGTCGCGGAGCGGTTCGGGCTTGACGAGCCGCTCGCCGGTCTGCGCGAGGCGATGGCGAAAGCCAGGGCCGCCGGTTTCGAACTGTCCGAAGTGGAGTGTGAACGCTTCGTCGTCGGCCGGGCGTGGGAACGGCGCAACGGCGTGCGCCCCGACGGAGTCGACTCGCCAGGGGAAGACCGGTCCGGCCGGCAGTGGCCGGAAGACCTGACGGCGAACGGCCTGGTGGCCAGGTACGACGCGCTCGGCCGGGTCCGGCCGCACGCGGGGAGTTCGGGCAAGTTCTCCCGGCGGGACGCCGACGAAGCCGGCTTTCAGTGGCACCGCGTCACCGGGGCCTTCGTCGGGTTCGCCATGGGCGAGTCCCTCGGCCTCGCGGTGGACACGCTGAGCACGCCGGAGATCCAGGCCCGGTTCGGCGACGGCCTGCTGGACCGGGTCGGCAGGCCCGGCCCGCTGACCGAGCAACTGCTGTTCCACACCGAGGGTCTGCTCCGGGCGCTGCCCGCCCCGGTGACCCCGGCCCTGCGGACGGTCGGGGTCCGTGCTCTGCGCCGCTGGCGGGAAACCGGCGGCGACGACGGCTGGTTGACGCGAGTCGCGGAACTGCGCGATCGCACGCCCCTTCCGGCCGGGCCCGGCGACGACGTGAGCTTCCTCGTGCCGGGTCTGGCAGCCGCGCTCTGCGGTGGCGCCCCGGATTCGGACGAGAAGACCGCCGCGGAAGCCGGCAGGCTGCTCGCGGCGGGTGCCGGCGCCGACGAACCCACGGCGGACGCGGCGGCGGCGCTGGCGGAGCTGTTCGCCCGGCTCTTCCGGCGGGCCGACCCGGCCTATCCCCCGCACATCCACGTTCAGCGGCAGCTGGACGTGGGAACGGTGTCCGGCCCGGTGGCCGGGGCATTCGCCGGCGCCCTCCGCGCCAGGGTCGAGCTGATCCGCCCCGACCACGAGGAACTGGACGCGGCGGGCACGGGGCAGAGCGCCGTGGACGCGGTGGGACGGACGATGATCGCGGTGTTCCGGCGGTTCTTCGACCCGCGCTGGACGCTGGTGTCCGCGGTCGGCCACTCCGGCCGAAGCGCGATCACCGGAGCGCTGGCCGGGGCGATGCTCGGTGCCCGGTACGGTATCCCCAGCCTGCCCGCGGACTGGCTGCACCAGCTGGAACTACGCGACTTGACCGAAACCGTCGCCGACGACGCGTTCTGGCACTTTTCCGCCCATCCGCCGCTCGCCGACAGCCGCTACGCCGCCGAGTGGGCCGCCCGCTATCCGCGCGATGTGTCCTGAGTGGACGGACAGACGCCGCAGGCACCGCACTATCCACAGTAGACGGACAGCAGGGGCTCAGCCGCCCAGCGTCTGGTTCTTCGCGGCGTTCGGATCGAGCCCCGGGCCCTCCGGCAGCCGTGCCACCAGCCCGGCGGGCAGCCGGACGGCGCGATCGGCCGGGTAGCCGAGCATCTTCAGCACGTCCGGCGCGGCCAGCGGATAACGGCGGCCCAGGTCGGTCACCAGGGTCAGGGTTCCGCTCGGCGCCTGCGCCGAGGGCATCGCCTCGACGACCGCGGCGCTGCCCGGCGGCACGAACACCCGGTCGGCGAGCGGGGTGCCGTCCGCGGACCGGCGCGAGGTGGCCGCCATCGGATCCGCGGGCGGCAGCGCCGGATCGACGGTCAGCCGCGGCGCGGTCCCGCCCGGCGCGAAGGTGGCGCACACCGTGGACTCCCGGTCCCGCAGCCGCGCGATCGACGGCCGCGTGGCTGGGGCCGCACCCGCCACGGCGTCGGCCGGGTCGAGCCGCCGGGAGGTGGTCGCCAGCGACGGCGGCAGGGAAACCGCCATCGGCTCACCCCCCGGATAGGCGGCCGACGTCTGCGCGGCGGCCCGCTGGATGTCGTACTGCAGCGCGGAAATCGGGCGCAGCGCGTCCCGCTCGGCGAGGTAGTACTGCCGTCCGCCGCCCGAGGGCTGCACCACCAGCAGCATCCCGGCGCGGATGTCGGCCCGGCCCGGCACCGCCGTCGACGGCTCCCCCGGCTGTGCCACCGCGAGCGGCCCGATCGGGGCGCCCTCCGGCAGGACGTCGAGCCACGGCCTGCCCACCCGTGCCCACGGTTCGGCGGTCAGCGCGAGCCCGGTGCCGACCGCGCCGTAGTCCTCGATCCGGTGCCGGTGACCCCGCCAGACCAGATACCGGTCCCCGTTCGTCACCAGTTCCACCAGCAGCGCCTGATCGCCCAGCCCGGCCCCGCCCGCCGGGTCGGCCCCGGCCAGCAGCACCGACTCCTCGATCCGGCTGCCCGCCACGTCGCTGGCGGGCGCCGAACACAGCGACCACGAGCCGGTGAGCAGCCGGTCGGCGGCGGGCAGCGCGTCCGGCGCGTCCGGGATGCCGATCCGCGGCCCGCGCGGCACCCCGGCCAGCGACTCGCGGGAAACCTGTTCCGTGGCGCGGTGATCGCCGAGCAGCAGCAGCGCGGAGGTGTAGTTGGCGACCGGGTGCAGCCGGTCGCCGAGGTAGACGTACCTCGTCCCGGTCTCCTTCTCCACGATCACCGCGGATTCCTTGCGCCAGGCCGTGTTCCCGCCCGGCACGATCATCCCGTACACCCCGACCGCGGCGAGCGACACGATGCCCAGCGCGATCCCGGCGAACGACGCGCTCCCGGTGCGGCGGAACGGCGGCTGCTCCGGATCGGTCTCGCGGGTCACCAGCGCGGACGTCGCCCGCCGGACGAGGAACTGGTACGCCTGCAGCTGGTCGCGTTTGGACGCCACGGGTCAGCCTCCCAGCCCGCGCACGGCGGCATACAGATCGAGCACCCAGCACGCCACCGGCACGATCGCGACCATGAGCAGGATCTCGAAGTACTCGGCGAACCGGCCGAGATAGGGATTCGCGCGGCGGGTGCTGAGCAGGACGCTGGACGCGATCGCGCCCGCCGCCACGGCGAACAGCAGCGGACCGGCCGTCAGCAGCGCACCCGCCCCGTCCGCGATCAGCGGGCCGAGCGCGAGACAGCCGAGCCCGGACATCCCGGTGACGAGCAACGGAACGCGCTGACGCAGGACCGGATACAGCCGCGCGCGCAGCAGGAAACCCAGTGCCAGCACGGAAACCAGCACCACGGGCGCGGTGCCGCCCGCGCGGATCAGCACCACCTGGCAGACCGTCACCACCACCGACGTCCCGGCCAGCATGCCGGTGAGCAGACCGTCGGCCCTGGCCACGGCGGCGTGCACGAGCGCGAGCGGCGGCTGTGGATCGTCGCGGACCAGATCGGCCGTGCTGCGCGGCAGCACCGGCATCGGCACCCGGCCCAGCCGCAGGGCCAGCGGGGCGAACGCGCCGGACAACGCCAGCAGCGCCCCGCCGAGCACGGCCGCCGACCGGTACCCTGCGACGTCGTCGAAAGTGGCCAGCCAGCCGCCGAGCACGGTGAGCAGCCCCACCATGACCGCCCCGGCGAACAGCGTCTGCGCCGCGGTCACCCCGAGGTAGCCCACGAGCGCCGCCAGCAGCAGGGCCGCACCCGCGAGCACCAGCTGCCCGGCGGAGAGCCCGGTCACCGGATTGCCGCCCGCCAGCAGCAAACCGCCGCCCGCGAAGGCGTAGGGCAACGCGACCGCGGCAAGCACGGCTCCGGCACCGGCGTCCCGCATCGCGCGTGCCAGCGCGACACCCGCGATCAGCAACAGCGCCGCCGCGCCGAGCGCCCACGCCGCCGCGCCCGGCAACGGTGGTCCGGCGCGCAGCACCGCGGCCAGCCCCAGCACCAGGGCCACGGCGCCCGCGGAGAGCCCGGCCAGCCGGGTGTGCCGCGGGCCCCAGGCACGACCGGTCTGCCCCGAGCCGGTGGCGATGGCGTCGACCACGTCGTCGTACTCCAGCTCCGGCCAGTCGGCGCGGCGCGGTGTCAGGTGCAGGATCTCCCCGTCGCGCACGCGGTGCGAGCCGAGCGTCCGATCGAGGTCGAACGCCGTCCCGTCACCGCGGCGCAACACCCAGCCGCCTCCGGGAACGCCGTCGTCGGCGAGCCCTTCGCCCGCGCGTGCCAGCAGGCCGGGCAGGAGCTCGGCGACGGCCATGTGCTCCGGTAACGCCATGTCGATACGCCGATGCGGGGTGGCGATGGTGAGTCGGACCAGGCCGGCAGTCTGCATAGGGGAAGCCTCGGGCACCACGCGCGGACGCGGGCGCCGAAGGCAGGAACCTGCCGCGCGAAACGCACGTGGGAATGGCCTCGATGCGCGAGAATGGACACATGAGCATCGAGAACGCGGCCGTCGACCTGCGGCTCGTCGCCCAAGGCCCGATCGCCACGGTCTACGCGGCCCGGTCGGCCGACGGCGGCGCCGAGGCCGTCAAGGTGTTCCCCGAACGGTTCGACCGCGACACCGCGGCCTGGCTCGACCGGGAGCGCAAGGCGCTGGACACCGCCCGGTCGACGCCGTCGCTCCTGCCGATCGAGGGACTGGTCGAGTTCCCGCAGGGACGTTCGGGCGTGCGGATGCGGCTGTGCGACGGATCGCTGGCCGGGCTGCTCGACGCCGGTGTCCGCCTGCCCGTCTCCGACGTGCTCAGGCTGGGCGCGGCGATCGCCTCGGCGCTGGCCGCAGCCCATCGGGTGGACGTCCTGCACGGTGGGGTGACCCCGCACAACGTGCTCTACCGCGCCTCCGGTGAGTTCTTTCTCGCCGACTTCGGGCAGGCGCTGCGCCGCCGGTTCCCCCGCGATCCGATGTACGCGGTGGAATACACCGCGCCGGAGACGTTGCGCGACGACACGTTGTCCACCGCCTCCGATCTCTACGGGCTGGGCGCGGTGCTGTACACCCTGTTGACGGGCGCGCCGCCGTTCCCGCGCCGCACCGGGCAGCAACCCGGCGAACGGATTCTCCAGGTACTGCGGGAACCGGTGGCGCCGATCCGCGGCACGCAGGTGCCCGCCGGACTGTCCGAAATGGTCATCCGGCTGCTGGCCAAGGAGCCGGACGAGCGGCCCCACGAGGCGGGCGCCGTCGCGGAGCTGTTCGAAAACCTGCGCCGCGCGCCGCAAGGTCACGGTGTTCCCGCGCCTGTCCAGGAGCAGCTACCGGAGCGCACCGAGACGACCGCTGTGCCCGAAACCCCCGAGGACGAGCCGGAGCGGGAGGACGTCGAGTTCGACGATTTCGCCGAACTGCCAAGGCCTTCGCCCGTCTCGCCCGCGCCCGCGCCCGTGCCCGCTGAACCCGTGGCGCCGCCGCCCGCACCGGCGAACCCCGGTGGCCGCACGTTGATCCGTACCTTCGGCGGCCCGGCCACCGCCACGCGGAACACCGCTTCGGGCGCCGGCTGGCGTACCGGAATCCTGGTGGGCGCGGGTGTCGTCGTCGTGGGTCTCGCCGTGGTGCCGATGCTCGCCGGGCCGGAGAAGGTGTCCGGGCAGGCCAGCCCGGTGACGCTGGTCGCGCAGCCGGCGAACGGCATGCCGCCCGCCGAACAGGCCCCGGACATGCACCTCGAACTCGCCCAGCCCGCCGACCTCGGCGACCGCGTCCGCCTCAGCTGGCGCGCCGACGGTGACCTCGATTTCGCCGTTGTCGTGGCGGGCGAGCGGATCGACACGATGGTGCTCGTCGCGCACCGCCAGCGCGCCATGGACGTCCCGGTCGACCCGGCACGCCGGTACTGCTTCCAGATCCGTGCCACCGACGGCAGGCACGTCTACACCAGCGCGCCCGTCCCGATCCGCGGCGGCCGCTGCACCCCGTGAGCTGAAGGGGGCGTTGCACGCAGACCCCGCGGCGTAAATCGCCCGCAACGCACGGCCCCAGAGCCGCGGGGGGGGGGCC
>NZ_JBHYIK010000009.1:114567-135778 GCF_042739735.1 Amycolatopsis sp. NPDC059027
CGCGGCGGCCCGAAAACACCCCCGCCCCCCGCCCGCCCGGCGCGGCCCCCGCCCCCCGCTGCGTCTCCGGGCCGTGCCCCCCCCCCCCCTGCGACGAAAGTCCCCTTCAGCTACCGTCCCTTGGCCCGCTTGGGAGGCGACGGCGGCAGCAGCGTCCGCGGGTCCAGCGCCGCGCGCAGCCGGGCCCGCAGCGGCTGCCCGGCCAGGCCCTTGCGCACCTCGCCCACCTCGTGCCAGGCCCGCCGGACGGCGCCCTCGGACGCCGGGACTCCGGACCACAGCGCCATGTCCAGCACCTTGCCCAGCCGCGTGATGGGGTCGCGGGTCCGGTCCCCCGCCACCGCGTCCGCCAGATCGGCGAGATCCCGTGGTGTCATGCCGACGCGGTAGGGCACGCCGTACGCGCGCAGCCGGTCGCGGGCCTCCGCCCACGCGCCGATGACGCCCGCCGACCCGGAAAGGCGGCGACGGCGACGGCCGCGGACGGTCTTCGCCAGCGGCACTCCCCACAGCCAGCAGACAAGCAGTGCGCCGACCGCGATCGCCGCCACGATCCCCCACTGGCTCACACTCGGCCCAGTCGAACTGTCCACTTCGGACTCCTGGTGCCCCGGTGGCAACTGCGGTGGTCGCAACGACTGCTCGGGCGGCAGTTGCTGCCGCGCCAGCGCGGTCGCCTTGGCGAGACCGGACTGCTCCCGTCCGGCCCTGGCCGCCGCGGCCGTCGGGTCCAGCGGCACCCAGCCCACCCCGGCGACCGCGACCTCGGGCCACGCCAGCACGTCGCGGTTGCGCACGACCCGGTCGGCACCGTCCACTTCGGACGAACCGCCGAACCCGACCACCAGTCGCGCCGGGATACCGTTCATCCGCGCCAAAACCACGTACGCGGCGGCGAACTGCTCGCTCGTGCCGCGCTTGCTCTCCAGCAGGAACCGCCGCAGCTGGGGCCAGCCGTGCCCGGTCGGCAGATCGTTTCCGACCGCCACCTGGTAGTTCGCGCTGAGGAACCGTTCGAGCTGCAACGCCGACTGGAACGTCGGGCGCAGTCCGTGCACCGCGTCTTTGGCCACCCGGCCGATGTCGGCGGGCACCTGGCCGAGGCCGCCGAGCCCGCCCTCGGCGCGCGCGTCGACCTCCGCCAGCCCGAGCTTGGCGGCGTCGACCTCCGGCGATGACCACGACAACCGGTAACGCCGCTCCTGCCCCGGTGCCGCGGGCGGGTCCAGCAGGAGCGTGCCCGCGGACTGGTCCACCAGCGGCGCGAGCCCGTCCACCCCGGTCAGCGACGGCTGGCTGGGCAACCACGGTCCCGGCAGCGCGCGCACCCGGACATCGGCGGTCCGGGCGGCTCCGCCCGACGCGCTCTCCAAGCGGAGACCGAGCCGACGCAGCTTCGCGTCGGCCGACCAGTTGGACCCGTCGAAGCCGTCGAGCACGATCAGGCGCCAGCGGTCGACGGGTGCGTCACTGCGGTAGCGGAACACTTCCTGGCCGGGGCTGGCACTGCGCTCGCCGACCTCGTCCAGCGGATTGCCGAGCCGGTTCTGTGAAAGCGGAGCCACCTGGGCGTCGCTGAAACGGTACGGATTCCGGCCCGCCGGGTCGAGCTGGCCCAGTGCCGCCGCCCCGGCCACGAGTGCGACCACAGTGGACAGTGCGAGCCAGGTGCCCGCCGCGGACAGCCGCCGCGCCGGTCGTGGCCCGCCCCGTGACCGGCGGGCCGCACCGGGGCGCTCCGCCCACAACATCAAGGCCGCCATGACCGCGTACGCCACCGCGGCCGCCAGCGCGGTGAAGCCGGTCAATGCCTGGTACGCCTGGGAAAGCGCTGCGACGAGCAGACTCGGCAGCAGGGCGAGGAGCGGTTTTCGCAGCCGTAGCACCAACTCCAGGCCGAGCACCACCGCGAGCAGCACGGCCAGCGGGACGAACAGCAGCTGCTCGGGGACCGGGCGGGCGGGCCAGGTCGACTGCAACGTCAGCAGCCAGCCCTCGGTGAACCCGCGCACCAGGACGTTCAGCGTCTCGCCGGTGGGCAGGCCCGCGAGCGTGGTCGGGAACAGCACCGACTCGATCAGCCCGAGAAGTCCGCCCAGCACAACGAAAAGCGGCCGGTACGGCGTCAGTTTCGGCCAGCGCGCGCAGACTTCGACACAGACGTACCCGACGGCGACCACCACGAGGACCGGGAGGAGCAGCGACGGCAGGCCGAACACCGGCGTGAACAGCAGCCCGGCCACCGCGGTCGCGCCGAGCACTCCGGCGACCGCGAGCCGGTCCAACCTGTCGTTCATGCGATCGCCTCGCTCCGCGAGACAGTGTTGAATCCCTTTTGGCGCATGATATCCATGATTCGCTCGCAAGCGTCGCTCATGCCGTACCCGCCAACAGCGAGTTCCACTGCGCAGCCGCGTCGGCCGCGTCCGCGGCGACGATGGTCCCGGCTCCCGCGGACACGCCGCGCTGCCGGGCGCCGAGCCGGATCACCGTGTCCGGGCGCCAGCGGCGGGCCGGGCCGAGGTCGGCTTCCATGCCGGTGAGCACGAGGACGACACCGCCGGGCCGCCGCCCGGCCGCCAGCGGTGCGGCCAGCAAGGGCGCGTCGTCGGCGGCGTCCTGGGTGACCAGGCAAAGCTCGTCCAGCACCGCCCTTGCCACCCGCAGTCCGCTGTCCACCGGGGTGTCGGTGCCGGTCGTGGTGATCAACCGGCAGTGCTGCCCCGCCGACGCCGACGCGAACAACACCGAGGCCGCCACCTCGACGGCCTCCTCGAACACGGCCGGGGTCATCGCGGCGGGCCGGGTGTCGAGCAGGACGGTGCACCGCAGCTGCGCCGGATCGGCGTACTCGCGCACCATGAGCTGGCCGGTGCGGGCGGTCGCCTTCCAGTGCAGGAGCCGCACCTCGTCGCCGACCACGTACTGCCGGACCACCTGCAGATCCGCCGAACCGCGCAGCGGCGGGTCGGTGATCGGGCCGTCGTGGTGATGCCGCGGGTGCCCGGCCTGCGCCGGGCGCACCGCGTGCCGTCGCGGATACACCCACAGCCGCGCGGTGCCGCCCACGGTCCGCTCGCCGCGGGCGAGGTCGAACAGGTCCGGCCGGTTCAGCACGAGCGGCCCGACCTCGAGCCGTCCTCGTTTCGACGTCGGGAGTTCGTAGTGGTACGTGGCTTCGGCGCCGGGCGCGAGCGGACGCACCCGCACCCCGTGCGTCTCGGTGCCGATCCGGTCGCCCGCGGCGAAACCCCCGTGCCTGCGCGTGCCGGCGTTGCGCACGGTCAGCGAGGCCAGCGCGGGCTTGCCCCGTTCGATCCGGTCCGGGTGCACCGTCCGGTCCACCTCGACCTTCGGCCGGAAGCGGGCGACGGCCACCGCGACGAGCACCGCGCCCAGCGCGATCCCCGCCAGTGCCCGGAAAAGCGGGTACCCGGCCAGCTCGCCGGCGGCGTAACAGACTGCCGCCGCGGCGAGCACGAAGACGCCGCGGCGGGTGAGCCGCACCGCTACCTCCCTGCCGCGGCCGCCGGGGCGGGCGTGTCGGCCAGCAGTTCGTCCACGACCTCGCTGGTCTGCCGCTGGTTCAGCTCCGCGTCCGGGGTGAGCACGAGCCGGTGCCCGAGCACCGGATGCGTCACGTCCTTGACGTCGTCGGGCGTGACGAAGTCGCGGCCGTGGGTGGCAGCCAGCGCCTGCGCCGCGCGGATCAGCGCGATACTCCCGCGCGGGCTCGCGCCGTACCGGACGGCGGGATGCTGGCGGCTCGCCGCAGCCAGCCGGACCGCGTAGGACACGATTTCCGGCGCCAGATGGGATTTCCGCACCTCGGTGATCACCTGCTGCACGGCGCCGAGGTCGATCACCGGCCGCAGTTCGTCCGGGGTCACCCCGGCGCAGTCCCCCATCACGACCCGCATTTCGGCGTCGTGGTCCGGATAGCCGACCGACAGCCGCATCAGGAAGCGGTCCAGCTGGGCCTCGGGCAGCCGGTAGGTGCCCTCCAGTTCGATCGGGTTCTGCGTCGCCACCACGAAGAACGGCCGCGGCACGTCCTGGCTGACCGCGTCGACGGTCACCCGCCGCTCGGCCATCACCTCCAGCAGCGCCGACTGCGTTTTCGGCGTGCCCCGGTTGATCTCGTCGGCGAGCACCACGTTGGCGAAGATCCCGCCGGGGTGGAACTGGAACCGTTCGGCGTTCTGGTGGTACACCATCACGCCGGTGATGTCGCCGGGCAGCAGGTCCGGGGTGAACTGGATCCGGCTCCACCGGCCGCCGATGCTGGCCGCGACGCACCGGGCCATGGTCGTCTTCCCGACACCGGGCACGTCCTCGATCAGCAGGTGCCCCTCGGCGAACAACGCCGCCACGGCGAGCCGGACGAGCTCCGGCTTACCCCGCACCACCGTCTGGACGTTTTCCGCGATCAGCTCGTAGGCCGCCCTCGGAGTAGGTGTCACAACAGGCCCTTTTCCTTTTCCACCTTGGTTTTTCCTTTGCCGTGCCGCAGTCCCACCAGCGCGACCGGCCCGATCCAGAACAGGAAGCCACCGGACGAGCCGGGCGCTCCGCCACCTCCACCCACCTCGGGCGTGCCCTGCCAGTTGTCCTCGCGGGTCCCCGCCGCGGTCGTGATGGTGGCCTTGACCGTCGCGCCCCCGAACCACTGGACGTTCGGGATGGTGAGCTGCGTGCTGCCACTGCAGGCGACGGAACTCGACGAGGCCTTGCCGAACACGGTCGCCTGGCACGTCGCGGGCGAGCCCTTCCCGTCGGCGCTGACCGTCACGACCAGGTCGAGGTTGGACATGGTGCGCACGCGGGTGATCTTGATCGTCGGTGGTTCCGTCGGGACGGTGGCCGTCTTGCTGCCCGCACTCCCGGTGAGCGCCGGGCCCGAGCCGTACTGGGTGACCGCGCGGACCGTGACGGTGACCGCGCCGGACATCCCGGAGAAGTCGGCGGACGTGCCGGACACCTGGCGGTCGCCCTGTCCCGTCGCGCTGACGACGTAATGCAGCAACGTCGCGCCGTGCAGGTCGGGCTGGGACCAGCTCGCCGAGACCTGGCCGCCGAGCTTCGCGTTCACGGTGACACTCGGCGCCCCGGCCGGGGGTCCCTGGATCAGCACCCTGGCGCCCGCACCCGCCCCTCGGCCCGCCGAGTTCTCCGCGACCACGGTGATCGTGTAGGACGTCCCCGCGGTCAGCCCGTTCACCGTCGCGCTGCGCGCCGATCCGCCGACCGTCGTCGACCCGCCCGGCCAGGACAGGTGATAGGCGGTGATCCGCGCGCCGTTTTCGGGCGCGGCGCCCCACGAAACGGTGGCGGCGCCGTTCCCCGCGGAGGCACTGACGTTCCTCGGCGCGCCCGGCGGCGTCGCGGCCGCGACCGGCGGCGCGGACTGCCTCGACGGCGGCGGCGAGGCCGGTGGCTGTGCCGGAGGCTGCGGGTTGTCC
Source organism: Amycolatopsis sp. NPDC059027 (assembly GCF_042739735.1). Taxonomy (NCBI): domain Bacteria; kingdom Bacillati; phylum Actinomycetota; class Actinomycetes; order Pseudonocardiales; family Pseudonocardiaceae; genus Amycolatopsis; species Amycolatopsis sp. NPDC059027. The sequence continues at coordinate 120,030 of NZ_JBHYIK010000009.1, forward strand.
GCCGGTTGTGACGCGGGCGGCGCGGCGCTCGTGGTCTGGTTCCTGGCCTGTTCGTCGACGGCCACCTCGACGACCGATCCGTTGTCCCCGTTGACGACCAGTACGTGCGAGCCGTCCGCGCTGTCGACGTAGATCCGGTTGTCCTCGCCGTGGGCCAGCCGCGCGCGGTCACCCTTGCCGGGCACCTTCTTCGTGCTCTTCAGTGAGCCGGTGCTGTCGTAGGTCCGGACCTCGTTGCGGGTCTCGTCGACCATGGCGACGACGTGTGTCGTGGCGACCGGCCCGGCGAACCGGCCGTCCTTGGGCAGTTCGACCGAAACCGGTTTGCTGGCCGGGCGCTTGCCGGCCAGCCCGGCGGTGTCGATCAGGTGCAGCTGGTTGCGCTCGGGATCGGCGACGGCCAGCCGCCCGTCGACGGAGGTGTTCGCCACCTGGGCCGAGGGAGGCAGCTTGACGCCGATGCCGACCGGTTCGCCGAGCCCGTCCTTGCCGATCACGCTCAGCGTGTCCGCCGTGATGTCGAGCAGCACCGGCTGGTCGTCGACGAGCGCGAGCAGCCCGCCGTGCCCCGGCGGCAGCTGCGCGGGGCAGGCCAGCCGGGTCGCGCCCCGTGGCAGCTCGCACACCGAGCCGTTGTCGATCCGGTGCACCCACAGAGTTCCGGCGGAGGTCACGACCGGCGGGGACAATGGCCCGCCCGCCGGGACGGTCGCCGTCGGGTCGCCGAGCCGGACGATCTGGCCGGCGTTGCGGTAAACCAGGTACGGGCCGCCCACGGCCTCCAGCACCGCCGGTGTCTCGGTGGCGGGTGGCGTGGCGGCGTTCTCGACGCTCAACGTCGACTTGTCGAACATCGTGATCCGTGACCGTTCGACCACGTAGCCGGACCGCTCCCCCTGCGCGACCTGGCTGCCCTGCTCGGCCCCCGGCACGCTCGCGCGCGCGTCCACCTGGCTGGTCCCGCCGTCGATGTGCAGCGCGGACTGCAGTTCGCTGCTGTACACCCAGTGTCCGACCTGGACGAACTGCAGCCCGGCCGGCATCGGCGCCCGGCCGGAGACGGCCACGCCGATCAGCACCAGGCACGCGGTGACCAGCAGGGCGATGGCCAGGCGAGTACGCACCACGGCGCTGAACCCGCGGCGGGCGGCGGCTTTCGGCTCCGTGGCGTTCACGGTCACGCCCCGGGAACGGTCCATAGCGGCTGACGCTAATGACCGACCATGAAATTTTGATGAAACGCCCCAGCCGTCGAACGCTGTCATCGAAACCTCATGTCCGCCGTGGACGCTGGCGGTGACCGGACGAGGAGGCGGCACAGTGACTGATCGCGGCGCGGCGACCGAACTTGGCGCGGCCAGGCCAGACCGGCGGGGCGGCGCGCCCGCACCCCCGCGGCCCCAGGCCATGTCCGTCCAGCCCGGCACCGCGTACGGCACGATCTCCGTCGCGGAGTCGGCCTCGCGGGCCGCGGCGCGGGAAGCCGCGCGCGCCGCGTTGTCCGCCGCACGGCAACCACAGGCACGCGTCGCGACACCGATCGCGGCCCCCTCGCCTCCCCCTGCCGGGCCGCGGAAAGCGTCCGCGCCGCCGAAGTCCGGCGACCGTCGCGTCGCGAGCAGGACGGGCGGGATCGGGGTCGGCCAGCTCGTCTGCTGGCAGCTGGTGCTGGTCGCGCTCGTACTGGCGGTGGGCAGGCCGTGGCCCGTGCTCGCCGCGGTCGTCGTCGTGGCCGCGGTGGTCGTGACGCTGACCGCCGTGCGGTTCCACGGTCGCTGGCTCTACGCCTGGCTCGCGGTGGGCTCGGGCTACCTACTGCGCGAACGGGTCCGCGATCTGCGGAGCGAGAGCGAGGCGGGCCGGGCGCTGCTGCACCTGATCTCGCCGGAGGCCGCCGGGAGCACCGACGAGGACGGCGCGTTCCTGCTCAGCCGCGCCGCCGGGATAACCGCGGTGCTGCAACCGAAATCGGCCGTGCGGGATCTGACGAAGGCGATGCCCGCCCCCGAGTCGCTGCTCCCCCCGCCGCACGAACAGGCGCAGGCGATCGCCGCGCAGGTGGTACACCACGCCGGGATCAGCAGGGACCGCCCGCCCCGGGTGTGGGTGACGCTGCAGGCCGTACGCACGGTCGACGTGCACCACGACACCGATGTCCGGCGCGCGCTCCGGAACGCCCTCCGGCGGGTACAGCGCCAGCTTCGCCGGGGCGGCCTGCCCGCGCGTGCGCTGGCCGAACACGAGGTGCTGGGCACGCTGGCCTCCCTCGCCCATGTCACCGCCGGCCGGGGCCAGGTCCGCGAGGAGTGGCGGGGATGGCACAGCGGCCCGATCACCCAGGCGACGTTCCGGCTCGACGGCTGGGCGGAGCTGTCCCCGGCGGTCGCCCCGCAGATGGTGCGCTGGCTGCTCGCCGCCGTGCCGCAGGCCGCCGTCACTGTCGCGGTCACCGCGTACCGTCCGGCGGGCGCGGCCGTGGCCAGGACCGACGCTGCGGTGCGCATCGCGGCCACCGGTTCCCCGGCGCTGGAGCACGCGGCACGCGAACTGGCCCGGCTGGCGGGCGAATGGGGGCTCGGTATGGAACGCCTCGACGGCAGGCACGCCTGGGGCATGGCCGCCACGCTGCCGATCGGCGTCACCGAGCGGACGGCTCGAAGTAGGTGAGCAGTTCGGCGACCGGCTTGCGGCCGGACGGGATCGCCGACCGGCCCGAGGGCGCCGCGGCGGGACGTCCGAGCGCGATCGCGTGCCCCGCCCGCCACGGCGCCGGACGGCCGACCAGCCGCGCGGCCTCCACCGCGTTCGCCTCCGGGTAGAGCGTGACCGGGCAGGTCCCCAGCGACCGGCTGTGCGCGGCGAGCAGCAGCGACTGACAGACCCGGCCGAGATCGAACTCGGTGTCCGCGCCCGCCTCGGCGTCGGACAGCAGAAGCAGCACGGCGGGCGCGGCCGCGAGCAGTCCCGCGTACTGACCCAGCCGGGACAGCCGCTCACGCGTGCGCCGGTCGCTCACCGCCACGAAGCACCACGGCTGGCGGTTCCGCGCGGAACCCGTCCACCGCGCCACCTCGACCATCGCCTCGAGGTCCGCGCGCGCCACCGGCTCGTCGCGGAAGAACCTGGTGGCACGGAGGGAACTGATCAGCTTGACATCGTCCACAAGCGACCACTGTGCCACTCGCCGGGACGATCGCTCAGCGGGCTTCGCGCCCCCTCGCCATCAGCGCGACGCCCCCGATGATGCAGACGGCCTCGGTGATGACGCCCCAATATTCGGGCTGGCTGTTGAACTGGTCGTGCTGCCCGAGGAATCCCACGGTCGCCGCGAGCACGTACGAACCGAGCGTCAGCGCCCCGAACCCGAACGCGCCGAGCGCGGGCAGCCAGTGCCGCCACGCCAGCACCGCGATCGCCAGCACCAGCCCGCCGACCGCGTTCAGCAGGAACAGCGGGCCGATGACACCCGGGTACCCCTGTGTCCACAGGAAGTAGTGCACCCCGGCCGAGCCGAGCAGCGCGACCGCGACGACGATCCGCAACACCCATCCGATCATGACGTCCTCCACCTCTGAACCCGCACCTCACCTCCTATACGGACGCGACGACCATCCGGTTCACCACCACCTGCCGCCACACGGTGACGCACGGCGCGGAAAGCGTTACCATCCGCGCCCATGATCGAGAACGACTCCCCGGCGGGCCAGGTCGCCGCGTGCCGTCCCGGCTATCTCGCCGATCTGGCCGACGGCGTCGACCGGTTCTTCGAACCCCGGCGCACCGCCTGCCCCTGGTGCGGCTCGGCGGCGCTGCGGACCCGGCTGCGCACGACCGATCTGCTGCAGCACAAGCCCGGGCGGTTCGTGCTCGACGGCTGCCGCGACTGCGGGCACACCTTCCAGAATCCCCGGCTCACCCCGGCCGGGCTCGAGTTCTACTACCGGGACTGCTACGACGGGCTCGGCGAGAAGTCCATGAGCGGGATGTTCGAGGGCAACCGGGCGGGCTACCGCTCGCGGGCCGAGCTGGTCCGCGGCTTCGGCGAGCCCGGGGAGTGGCTCGACGTCGGCATGGGGCACGGTCACTTCTGCCGGGAGGCCGGGGAACTGTTGCCCGGCACCAAGTTCGACGGTCTCGACCTCAGCGACGGCGTCGAGCTGGCGCAGCGGAAGGGCTGGGTTCGCACCGCCCACCGCGGCGCCTTCGTGGACTTGGCGGGCGAGCTCGGTGGCCGGTACGACGTGGTCAGCATGTACCACTACCTCGAACACACCCCGGATCCGAAGCGCGAGCTGACGGCGGCGCGCACGGCGCTGCGGCCGGGCGGGCTGCTGGCGATCGAACTGCCGGACCCGGAATGCCGGTGGGCGAAGGTGCTCGGCCGCTGGTGGCTGCCCTGGCTGCAGCCCCAGCACCTCAACCTGATCCCGATCGGCAACCTGCGCGCCGAACTGGCCGCGCGGGGCTTCACCGTGGTCACCGAACAACGCGGCGAACCCCACGCCGCGATCGATGTCCTGGCCGCGTCGGTGATGGCGGTCAACGCGCTGACGATCGGCGGCGAGGACCTCGCCTGGCGTCCCGCCCCGCCCGGCGGGCTCCGGCGGATCCTGCGCAAGGCCGCGTTCGTGGCGTGCGTCCCGGTGTTCGTGCTGGCCGCGGTGCTCGACCGGATCAGCGCGCCGTTCGGCCGGAAACGCGGCTGGTCCAACGCCTACCGCGTGGTGGCGCGGCGCGACGACACCGGCGGATAACTCACGACCCAGCGGTGCCGCACCTCCCACGTCCCACCGTCCGCGCTCGCACCCCGCAGGCCGTGCAGAACGTCGCCTCCGGCGAGTGCCGGAACCCGCGAATCCCGCAGGGAAGCGAAAGCGAAGCTCCGAGCCGGGTCCCAGCCCGTGCTGTGCCGCAGCCGCCGGACGAGCTGGGCGAAGCCGAGTGGCGCGGCGGCGAACACCCACGCGTCCGGGAGTTCCGCGGTGAGCCGCCGCGCGGGCCGCAGCCACGAGGCCGCGGCTTCCGGCCACTCGGCCATCGCGAGAACCGTCCCGCCCCGTGCCCGCCAAGTGGCCGCGAACGCAGCGGCCGTCGAGCGCGAGACGTCGTCTCGGCTGTGCCCGATCGTCACGGTCTCGATCCTCGGCCGGGGCCGCGTCAGCAATCCGGCGAGCGCGGCGAGTTCGGCGTCGGTGTGCGGAGCGGGCGACGGCACGCCGCCGTACTCGGCCACGTCCGCGGCGGGGATCAGGGGTGAGCGGTTTCCCTGTGTCATAAGGTTTTCCGGTTCGCCTTCCAGTGGGCGTACTGTTCGGGGAGACAGACGGCGCACGGCCGGTAGCCCGCCGCGATCGCGGTGGCCTCGTCCGGGAAGAAGACCCGGTTCGCGGCGTAGTGGCCGCGGGCCAGCGCGCGCAGGGCCGACGGGCAGTCGAGCCGCCCGTACAGCCGTCCGCGGCGGTGGCCGCCGAGAGTGCCGGGCACCGCGCTGCGGTAGCCCCGCCCGTCCGGCCCGATCAGCTCGTACACCGGATCAAGCGGCGTCGTGGAAGACGAGGCCGAGCGCACGGCGGCGCCCGGACCGGACGACGCTGACACCGTGCCGCATGACGCCCGCCGACCAGCCGCGTTTCGTGGCCACCGGCCGGTCGCGGGTGGTGAACACCAGACCGTGGCCCTGCTGGAGCGCGGTGGTGGTGCCCCGGGACTGGGCGCGCGGCCGCTGTTCGACGAGCAGGAACTCCCCGCCGGTGTAGTCGGTGCCGTACTCGTCGAGCCCGATCACAACCTGGAGCGGGAACAGCATGTCGCCGAACACGTCGCGGTGCAGCGCGTTCCAGTCGCCTTCGGCGTACCGCAACAGGATCTGCGCGGAACGGTCCTGCCCCGCCCGGTGGCAGTCGGCCACCCACTCTTCGAGACTGTCCGGCCACGGCGCGGGCCTGCCGAGCCGCTCGGCCCAGTCCCGCGCGATCGGCAGCAACCGAGGGTAGAGCGCGGCACGCAGTGCGGCGATCGGCTCGGGCAGCTCATGGGTGAAGTACCGGTACTCGCCCGAACCGAACCGATGACGGGCCATGTCGACGGTCGTCCGAAACAGTTCGGCTCGCTCGTAGAGCCCCGCGATGTCCGCGCATTCGGCGGGCGTGAGCAGCCGCGGGGTGAGCGCGCACCCGTACTCGTCCAGCTCCCCGGCCAGCCGCCCCCAGTCGGCCTTGTCGACTCGCCGGGCGATCGTGTCAGTGTTGGTACGCATCGATGTTCTCCGGAATCTTCGGTGTTTCAGACGGCCAGCGCGACGCCCTCGTGGGCGAGCAGCCGAACCTTGCGCTCGACACCAGCGGCGTACCCCCGCATGCCGCCGTCCGCGCCGATCACGCGATGACAGGGCCGCATCAGCAGCACCGGGTTCGCCCCGACCGCTGCCCCCACCGCCCGCACCCGCTCGCGCGGCAGGCCGAGGCGCTCGGCGAGTTCGCCGTACGTCGTGGTGGCACCGAACGGAATGGCCGCCACCTCCTGCCAGACCCGCTGCTGGAACCCGGACCCGGTGGTGGTGAACTCGAGCTCGAACTCCGTCAGCTCCCCGTCGAAGAACGCCCTGATCTGCCGAATCGCCTCGGCGAACGCGTCGTCGTCGCGCCGCCACTCCGGCCGCACCGCGGGCGCGTTCTTCTGCTCCGGCATGGACAGCGACGCGATGGCGACCCCACCCGGCGCGGTGCCGGACTCCTCCCCCACCAGCAACAGCTCCCCGAGCGGACTGTCCGTCGTCGTGTAGACGGTCATGGCCGACGACTCCCTTCGTGTGTCGCTTCTCTTTCCTTCCACCAGTCTGCGTGCGCGCGGGAGCGGACACTGGCGGAATTCGGACATCACGACAGAGCGTTCACTCTGGACGAGGTCGTCTCAGCCCGCCTGGGAACACCGTGCCCACGGTAAACACAACCTTCCCATTACGGTTTGGACACCAAAGATGTGACAATTGACCATCGGCCGCAACGCCGACATGGATCTTACCGACGTCGTAGATCACCCGTCACAAGGAAGAACCGGACAGCGCCAATGCCTTACAAACTCGACGGCCGACTCGTTGTCGGCATCGCCTCAAGCGCATTATTCGACCTCAGCGAATCCGATGCGGTACTTCACGCAGAAGGAGAAGAAGCATATCGCAGGTATCAAGAAGACTGACTTGACGACCCCCTCGACAGGGGCGTGGCTTTTCCGTTCATCAAGCGCCTTCTCTCGCTTAACGATTTCAGCGAGCAGAACGACCCACTTGTGGAAGTGATCATCCTATCACGCAATGCACCGGATACCGGACTGCGCGTCATGAGGTCAATAGCCGACCACAACCTGTCGATCACCAGGGCGATCTTCACACGAGGCGAATCTCCCTACCGGTTCATGAGGGCACTCAACATGTCCCTCTTCTTGTCTGCCAACGAACGTGACGTTCGCGAAGCGATCGCGTGCGGGCTGCCGGCGGGGCGCGTACTCAACGGCTCCTTCGTCGACGACGAGGCCGAAGAACTCCGCGTCGCCTTCGACTTCGACGGAGTACTAGCCGACAACAAATCCGAGCGCATCATGCAGAGCAGCACTCTGGAGGAGTTTCACTCACATGAATCCGCCAACCTGATGGAGCCACACTCTGCCGGGCCTCTACATGGTTTCTTGCTCAACGTCAACAGGATTCAGCAACTCGAGGAAGCACGTCGAGCATCGGACGAAAGTTACAAACTTCGCGTACGCGTATCGATAGTGACAGCACGTAGCGCACCATCACATGAGCGCGCAGTTTTGAGCCTCAAGTCATGGGGAGTGACCGTCGACAATGCTTTCTTCCTAGGGGGAATAGAGAAGGTATCGGTGCTGGGCATATTGAAGCCCCACATATTTTTCGACGATCAAAGCAGGCACTTTGATCCGGCCTGCCTGATTGTGCCCTGCGTGCACGTACCATTCGGCGTCGCCAACGAGAGGTAGCACGACCGATCACTCAGCGTGACGCGGTGCGGATACGGTCCTTCAGCCGGTGTTCGAACGTCGTGTACTCCGAGTCGTAACCATCCACCACGACCAGCTCACCTGCCGGAGTAACGCAGCAGACGCACACGACGGAATCCCGCCGGATACCGACCATTTCCTCGGGTCGCGCCTGCCTGGCGGCGGGATAGTCCCGGTACAACAGTTCCGACATCAGTTGTGTGCCAAACTCGTCGTCCTCCAGGAACCGCGGGAACCGAGACGGCCAGTCGTGGCCGACTTCGACCAACTCTCCCTCGACGGTGATGGCCACACCACCTGCGGAAAATCGGTGTTCCGGCCCGACGGGATGGGCACTGTGAGTGCCTGCCCTGTCGTTGTACGCGAAGGGAATGACAACCGGGTGTCGAAGGCGACGATTTCGCGTATCACCGACCGGGCAGGCCGCAACGCCTTCGCCATCACCTTCGGTGACCGCTGGCCGGGAGCCGAAACCTACTGATCAACAACGCCGGAAACCGACCACGGGATAGGCTTGAGTGCTTGACTCAAGGCGGCTCACGTTCGTAGGTGGATGGTATTGCGTCGGGGTGTGCGGGTCGCGTCCAGCCAGGCGGGCGGCACGAACTCGGGTAGTCCGTCGCTGGCGATGCGGACTTCCCATTCGGAGCTGTGGATGAGCTTGTGGTGAACAGAACATACGAGCACGAGATTGTCCACTTTGGTCTCACCATGATGTGCCCAAAACACCACATGATGCGCCGTACAACGATAAGCAGGAGCATCGCAGCCCGGGAAGGCGCACCCACCGTCACGGCGGATCAGCGCCCGTCGGATGGCCGGGGTGGCCAGCCGTTGTGCCCGGCCGACGTCGAGGGGTTCGCCGTGCGAGCCCAGCACCATCGGAATGACCTTGGCGTCGCAGGCCAGCCGCCGCGCCTCGGACGCGGTGATCTCCCCGAGCAGGTCGAGGGTGGCTTGCCCGACCCCGGATCGCAGCTCTTCCAGGCTGACTGTCACGACGATGTGGGTGGCTTCCCCGGCTTGCGTCGGCAGATCGGGATGTTCGGCCCACATCCGCACCAGCTCGGAGAACGCGCAACCCCGCCGCTCCCACTGGGTCCGTGTGTCGCGGGCCTCTTCCTCGGTGGCGGGCCGTGGCTTCGCGAGTGGATCCAGCATCGCTTGCAGTCGCGCGGAGGTTTCGTCGTCGACGCGTGCCTTGATCTGATGCCCGCCATCGCGATGCGGAGCGATCGAGAACTCGGGCTGGAACGGTTTCGGTTCCCGGGTTTTCGGCTCTTTCCCGTCGGGGTCGAGCTGGGAGATCAGGCGTCGTCCGGCGGCGCGGATTTCTCGGGGTCCGGCGGCGCGGGCGAGTTCGGCGAGGATTTTCTCCGCCTGCTCCCGATCCTCCATCGACACGGTCTTGGGAAGCTTGTCCAGCGCCCGCAGGATCTCATCGATCTGCGCTGCGCCGACCGCACCCTCGGCGGCGGCCTGCGCGGTCGCCGGAGCCTGCGGCGGCTGCTCGCCGCTGGTGAGATCGCGGGTGCCGTTCAACGCCAACGCTCGCGCCGCGCGAGCTTTCGCCTCGGCGTACGGGATGTTCAGCGTCTCCTGCAACAGCCGCACGAGGCTGCCGTATCCGGTGGTGTCGCGTATCCCGCGCCGTTCCAGCTCGGCCATGACCTCGCCCTGGACAGCGGCCTCACGACGCTGCACACACTCGGACTCCAGAAGCCGCTCCAGCAGGCAGCCGACATCCTCGCGCCACCACTCGGTGCGCGATGCCTGGGTGCTGCCCTCGGCGGCCACAACACCACTCTACTCCACCAGATCGAACATGTGTGCTATTGATCGAGTGAACCCGTAGGACGCAATTTTCCTTGCTATGTAAGGGTTTTGCGATGTCACAGCGAATGAGGGAACTCTGTTAGTCGAATGGCGAACTGATCGGGCCGCGCGGAGATCGAGCGGTTGCGGTCGGGCAATCCTCCGCCGAAGCCGTTGCGGCGCAGGGAAATTTCGACCACGAGCGCAGGCCGGAGCGAGGTTGTCTCCGACGGAGGCCCCGGACAAGATCATGGGCCTTCATCGTGTTGGCGTGGCGGTGCGCATTTGCGACAACGTGACGACGTCCGGCGTGGTGCGTCGTCACGTTGTCAAGCCGCCCGTGGCGCGCCCGGTGGCGACCGAGCCTCGCTTGCGCCGACGGCGCATCTGCTGACGTATCAGTCCGAACCACCGCGCGAGGCTGACCCGAGAGACCTGCCACTATGCCACCGGCAGCGAGGCAACCGACGCATGGCGCCCGCGCCACAAGACCGGACACGATCCCCAGCGCATCCCGCAACCAACATGATGACTTACGCGCGACTCTCCCCGATCAGAAATCCCAACAGGCGACGCACAGGTCACACCAAAGGTAGTGAAGGGGTCCTTCACAGCGCTCACCGCACCGAAGGACCCCTTCACCGCCCCAAAGTCCACAAAGGACAACAACCCGCCGCGTGCCGCCCCCGGCACCCCATTCGATCCGTCAGGACTGGTATCGCGGGTTGGTGGCGTGCCACTCGACGCCGCCGCCCATCCACGCCCGCACTCCCTTGAGGAACCGGTGCAGCTCCGGGGACGGCACGACCATCAGCTCCCGATGGCCGTCCTCGAAATCGTGGACGAACCGGTTGTGCAGGTCGACGGTCACCTCCGTCGCCTCCTCGATCGAGCACTTCCGGTCCTCCGCGATCTGCAGGACCATGTTGCAGACCGGGTTCTCGTCCGCGGCGTCCTTGGCGACCGAGAACAGGTCGTTCACCATCACCGACGCGGTACCCGCCTGCATCATCATCCGGCGGACCCGGGGGTCGTAGTAGAAGTGCGCGGGCAGTTCGTACCCGTCCACGACGTCCACCAGGGTCATGGACGTGTAGAAACTGTCGTGCTGCCGGGTCGCCAGGTACTTCCACGCCTCCGGGTATTCGGCCGTGTGGCGCCACGCGGCGTACGCACACCAACCGACGAACATCGCGAACGTCGAGTAGCAGACACGCTGGGCCTGCACGGGCGAACCGTGCCGGAGCAGGTGGTCGATGCCGGAACGCAGCGAGACCAGGATCGGGTCCGACCGCAACGCCTCATCGAGCGGAGCGGAGAATTCCCCGGCCGGGGCCACCGGGTCCATGGCCGCCATCGCCATCGCCAGGCGTGGCGGGAGACTCGTCGGCGTCGCGCCGAGGGAACTGTCGTCGGCGTAGTAGTCGTCGGCGGCCCACCAGGCCGCGTTCAGCTGCGCCGCGATCAGCAGCAGGTCCGGGTCCTCGGAACCCGAATGCGCGAGCATGACCAGCCGCCCGAGCTGGGAGCGGCGGATCTGCTCCAGCCCGCCGCCGGTGTACCCGCAGTCCTCCGCCCATTCGTCCAGTCGCCGCTGGACCTCCTCGGCCAGCGGGTCGTTGAACCGCTCCACCACGGGGCAGTAGAGCGGCGACGCCGTCCCGTCGCCCCACGGCCGTTCGACGTACGCCGGGTCGTGCCCGGGAGCGGGGGTACCTTCCGGCATGAGATCGGCCGCGGTGGTGCCCAGCCCGGAGAGCCGAAGGTGCGCCATCACATCCGGCGGGCTCACCGGGGCCGGCGAAGCCACGGCAGGCGGAGCCACGTCGGCCTCGCCTGCCGTGGTGAAGAGCCGGGCCGCCGCGGTGCCGAGTCCCGTCGGCCCGGTCCGGAACACCGACGGCCCCGCCGCACCGGCCGCGCCGCCGGTACTCACCGGACTGTCCGGAATGGACGGACGGCCGGGACGCGCACCCACCACTCCCGGCCCTGTCACGGGGGCTGTGTCGACCATCGTGTTCCCTTCTCCTCGTCAGCCGGGCGCCCGCCCCGGGATCAGACCCGGTCCGCGGCGATGAGCAGGTAGTGGAAGCTGCCTTCCCGATAGGCGGTGAGGAACGCGTCCTCGATCCCGGTGGTGACCGAGGATCGCGCGCGCAGCTCCCAGTAGGGAATCGTCGCCGCGGTCAGATCCACGACGCTGATCGGCACGAACCCGTTGGCCGCGAGCGCCTTGAAATACTGGCTCCTGGCGTGGATGTTGCAGATGTAGTGCTGGTCGATCTGGCTCACCGCCCGCGACCGGCCGCCGGTGACGTCGTTGTAGCACCCGGTGATGGTGACGTAGCGGCCGCCCGGCGCGAGCTGGCGGGCGTGTTCGGCGAACAGGTCGAACAGGTCGACGTACATCGTGCTCTCGTTGTTCCAGATGCCCTTGAACGCGCCCGTGTCGAACCCGGTGTCCAGCATGTTGCGCAGGTGGTACCGCACTTCGCCCGCGACGCCGCGCCGCGCCGCCTCCGCGTTGGCGAAATCGACCTGCTGCTGGGAGATCGACACCCCGTCGACCTGGCAGCCGAACCGCTGGTTCGCCATGATGCTGCTCCCGCCGCGACCACAGCCGGCGTCGAGCAGCCGGTCGGTGGGCGCGATGTCGCCGAGGTAGTCGAGCAGGACCTGGGCCTGGGCCGTCTCCAGCCGGTGCATTTCGGCGATGATGGCCTCGTCGCGCTGCGCCGCCGGCGCCTCGAGCACGGCGGCGTCGTAGTCACCGATGCCGTAGTGGTGGTGATAGAGGTGGTCGATGTCGCCGAGCCGGAGGTTGACGGCGTTCTTCTCGTTGTTCCAGTAGTCCGCGACCGACCGCTGATAGGGGGTGCGCAGCACGGGCTGGTCGATGGAGGTCATCGGTGACGGGCTCCTTCTCAGGCGGTGACGTCGGCAGAACGGACGGCTGCTTCCGGCACCGTGGATCGGAACACAGGCAGCATCCGCGGTTTCCTTCGTATATGGATTCGACTGGCTGAGGCGGTTTTCCAGGCTCGGGTAATTGCGCGGCCGGACCGGAATTCCGGCCCTGACCACCGGGTTCGGTGCCTACCTCGGCCAACGCTAGTGGCAGGCATGCGGCCCGACAAGAAGCTCGACCGCGGTTCACTCAGGTAAATCCGGAAGCGGCGATTTCGTTCCCGAATCGGCCTATTCCCCTTGGCTCAGGGGTGATTTCCCCGGCGTGCGCAAAACTCCTTCGAGACTGCTTCTTTCCCGACCGGATGACGACAGGCGACTGTCCGTGACCCGCGACGGCTACCATCGGCCGGTGATCACCGACGGCACGTCCGGCGCCCTGCTCGTCACCGGTCCGGTCGGGGTCGGCAAGACGACGATCGCCGAGGCCGTGGGAGACCTGCTCGCCGCCGCGGCGATCCCCCACGCCGTCATCGACCTCGACGCGCTCCGCGGCCGCTGGCCCGCGCCCGCCGACGACCCGTTCGATCTCGCCATGGAACTGCGGAACCTGAGGTCCGTGGCCCGCAACTACCGCGACGCGGGCGCGCATCGCCTGGTACTGGCGGGAGTGGTCGAAAGCCGGGAAGACCGGCGACGGTACGCGGAGGCGCTCGGCGTGGAACCCGCGGTGTGCAGGCTGACCGCGGCCGAGGCGGTCATCGACCGCAGGCTCGCCCGCAGGCACGGACCCGAGGACGAGGCAGGACTGCGGTGGCACCTCGAACGCGCACGGGAACTCGACGGGATCTTCCGCCGCGCCGGCGTCGAGGATTTCGTCGTCACCGCCGACGGTTCCGTGGCCGACGTGGCCAAGGCCGTGGCGGAAGCGGCGGGCTGGCCGTGATCCGGCGAGCCCGCCACCGACCGGCGAGGCGGGTTATTCCTTCCACTCCAACGGCGAGCGGGCCGCCAGTTCCGCGTCCCGGTGCGTGAACTCCGCGAGGTCGGCCAGCATCGTGTTGTGGAACGCGACGATCCGGCCGTCCCGGACGATCTTCGTCTGGATGGCCGCCCATTCCCCTTCCCTCGGCCCGCCGGGCACCCGCAGCTTCGACGTCGTGTGCAGCACCAGCGCGTCCGCGCCGATCGGCCGGACGTCCATCTGCCGGATCTCGAGCCGGCTCCCCCGGTAGATCGTGTCGAAGATCTTCTGGTGTTCCTCCGCGATCACCTTCCTGCCGCGCTGCACACGCCCCACGACGTCCACGAAGTCGGCGTCCTCGGCGAAGTACGAGCCCCACGCGGCACCGTCACCGGCGTTCCACGCGCGCTCCAGCCCGGTGATGATCTCCTCAGCAGTCATCGCTATCCTAACTTAGAATGATAGTCCAGTTGTTAGAACGATGTTCTAAGTTGGAGTGTACATGCCAGCCGACCTGCCCGGCATCGTCCGGCTGCGGGACCAGCGCGAGGCGCTGACCCTGCGCGCGATCCTCACCGCGGCACGCGGGCTCTTCGCCGAACACGGCTACGCCCGCACCTCGATCCGCCGCCTCGCCCAGGAAGCCGGCGTCGTACCGCAGACCATCTACGCGCATTACGGGTCCAAGGCCGGAGTCCTCACCGGGCTCGTCGATCTCCTCGACGACGAAGCGGGCTTGCCCGAACTGATGGCCCGGTCCGCGGAGCTCGACGAACCCGTCGAACTGCTCCGCCTGCTGGCGAAGGCGAGCAGGCAGGTCCAGGAGCGCTGCGGCGACATCGTCGCGATGCTGAACTCGGGCGCGGCCGTCGATCCCGACATCGCGGCCACACGCGCGGAAGGCGCGCGCCGCAACCGGCTCGGCGTGGAGATGATCATCGGCCGCGTCCGGGAAACGGGCGGGCGCCTCGTTCCCCGCGCCGGCGACATCGCCGTCGCGCTGATGACCGACGGCGTCCACGACAGCCTCGTCCGCGAAGCGGGCTGGTCCCACGACGATTACGAAACCTGGCTCACCGCAACTCTGACCGCCGCCGTCCTGCGCTGAACATCCCCGGCCGATAAAACCTCGGTAAAGCCAAGCGGAAATCACCTGAAAGTGTCGCCATAACACACCGTTCCGCCGCACGCATCCCGTTATTTTCACATTTTTAACACTGTCGGCACCGTCACACGGCAAATCGGGAACTCACCAGTGTTTCGCGAAAATTCGCCTATTACCGGCGTGGTCACGCGCGATTAACGGCTACTTGACAACGGCCCTACGCAGCGGACCTTACGTTGACCATGTCGATCTTTTACGATACGGTTACCTACATCGGGAGACATCCACTCTCCCTTTCCCACCCTGTGCTTGTGACCTGCTCCGATGTCGCAGCGGTCGACGAACCCTCCCCTTTTCCTATTGTGGACGGTGTTACGCATGCTCTCCCCAGAAAAAGGAACCATCGGCGTATCGGCGACCCTGGTACGCGGCGGAACGAGCAAATGCTGGCTGTTCGACGTGGCCGACATCCACGGGCGCGGCGCGTCGACCGAGGACGTGCTTCTCGCCGCGTTCGGCGCGCGGGACCACAGCCAGATCGACGGCGTCGGCGGGGCGACCTCGACGACGTCGAAGGCCGCGATCGTGGCCCACTCCTACGAGCCGGGAGTGGACATCGACTACACCTTCGCGCAGGTCGGCGTCGGCGTCGAACAGGTGGAATGGGGCAGCAACTGCGGCAACTGCGCCACCGCGGTGGGGCTGTACGCGGTGCAGTCCGGGCTGGTCCGGCCGCGCGGCGACCGCACCAGGGTGCGCATGCGCAACACCAACAGCGGTTCCCGGATCGACGCGGTCGTGGCCACGCCCGGCGCGCGGTTCCGCCCCACCGGCGACGCGGTGGTGGCGGGCGGCAACACCCCCCCCGCTCCCGGGGGGCGGCAGATACAGAAAACCCGCGGCGGCGCACCGCAGACCCACCGCCCCCCCCGCGGCAAGCAGGGA
>NZ_JBHYIK010000009.1:135788-175355 GCF_042739735.1 Amycolatopsis sp. NPDC059027
CCCCACCGGGAGCGGGGTGGGGGCGGGCTCACCCCACCCCCGGGGTGCTGTTGGGCCGGTGGTACCTTACCCCCGGCGGGGCCAGCCGGCGCCCCCCCGGCCGCGCCGTCGACATGCTGGAATCGCGCGAAAAAACCGCGAAGGCGACACTGGTCGACGCCGGAGCACCGGCCGCACTGGTCGACGCGCCGTCGCTGGGCCTGACCGGTTCGGAGAGCGTCGCCGAGTTCGGCGAACGGCTTCCCTCGCTGCTCGGCCTGCGCCGTGCGGCCGCGATCAGGATGGGACTGTCCACTCCGGACAGTCCGATCAGCCACGCGGTGCCGAAGCTCGGCATCGTCGGTCCCGCCGCGGACTACACGACCACCGGCGGCACGCACGTCACCGCCGGGGAGTTCGACGTCGCGGTGCGGATGGCCTCCATGCACGCGCCGCATCCGGTGATCGGCCTGACCTCGATGGTCGCGGTGGCCGCCGCGGCCACGGTCCCCGGCAGCACGGTGCGCGCCCACACCGCCACGGAGAACGGGGAGATCCGGATCGGCACCGCGGCGGGCGTCGTCTCGGCCAGCCTGCGCACGAGCGGCGACGGCGCGCTCACCGGCGTCACCCTCAACCGGTCGGCCCGGGTGATCGCCCGCGCGGACATCTTCGTCCCGGCGGCGGCCCGCGAGGCCCGCGAGCCGGCGGTCGCCCGGTGACCACGGCGACCAGGCCGGGCACCGCTTTCGACGCGAAATTCCTCACCCCGCTGGTCATCGGCACACTGCTCAACGCGGTCAACTCGTCGATGATCGCGGTGACCCTGGTCCCGATCGGCCGGGACCTCGGCGTCGGGGCGGGGCACACGGTGTGGCTGGTCACCGTGCTGTACCTGACCACGGCCACCGCCCAGCCGGTGATGGGCCGATTGGTCGACACGCTCGGCGCCCGGCGGGTGCTGGCCGCGGGCCTCGTGCTGGTCGCGGCGGCGGGCCTGCTCGGCACGTTCGCCCCCGCCTTCGAGGTCCTGCTCGTGGCCAGGATCCTGCTCGGCCTCGGCACCGCCACGGGATTCCCGGCGGCGATGGCGATGGTCCGGGCACGGGCGAACGCCGCGGACGTCCCGGTGCCGGGGCGGGCACTGGCCACGCTCGCCACGTCCACCCAGGCGAGCATGGCCGTCGGCCCGACACTCGGCGGCCTGCTGGTCGGCCTCGGCGACTGGCGCTGGACGTTCGCGGTGAACGTGCCGGTCGCCGCGCTCGGGCTGCTGCTGGTGTGGCGGTGGCTGCCCCCGGACGAACGCCGCGAGCGCACCGGCCCCCGGCCGCCGCTCGACCTGGTCGGTATCGGGCTCTTCACGCTCACCCTCACCGCGCTGCTGCTGTGCCTGACCCGCTCGGGCGCGACGCCGTGGCCGTTCCTGCTGACCGGCGTGCTCGCGGGCGCCGGGCTGATCGCGTGGGAACTGCGCGTGCGGGACCCGTTCCTCGATCTGCGTACCCTGGCCCGCAACCGGCCGCTCGCCGCGACCTATCTCCGGCAGGGCTGCGGTTACCTGGTGATCTACGCGTTCCTCTACGGCTATCCGCAATGGCTCGCGGAAGGCTACCGGCTGCCGGAATCGACGATCGGCCTCGCGCTGCTGCCGATGTCGATCACCACCGTCGCGCTGTCCGCCTTCGGCGCCCGGCTGTGCACCGGCGTCCGCGCGCGGCTGCTGCTCACCGCGGGCGCGCTGGTGATCGGCTCGATGGCCCTGCTGACGCTGTCCTCGGGCACCGCGCTGTGGCTCGTGGTCGCGATCGGCCTGCTCTTCGGTGTCGGGCAAGGGCTCAGCACCGTGGCGAACCAGACGGTCCTCTACGCGCAGGCCCCCGCGGACCGGATCGGCACGCTGTCCGGCCTCTTCCGCACCGCCCAGTACATCGGCGCGCTGGCTTCCACCAGCGTGCTCGCGCTGGCGTTCGGCGCGGAAGCCACCGATGGCGGACTCGGCACGCTGGCGCTGGTGCTCAGCGTGGCCGCCGCCGCGCTGCTCTCGGTCACCGCCGCCGACCGCTCACTCCGCGCCCTCGACCCGCACTGACAGTCCACAATGGAGGATCAGAGTTCCGGGGACCACACGGCGACCTGCTCCCGGAGCACGGCGACGAACGCGTCCACCGCCGGGGTGTTGACGCCCTCGACGGTGGCCACGCCGATGGTGCGGGTGATCGACGGTGCGGTGCGCAGGAACCGGACCCCGTCCGGCTGCGGATGCCGGGCCATCCGCGGGACCAGCGCGACGGCGAGCCCGGCGGCGACCAGCAGGAGGTGGGTGGTGTAGTCGAGCACGCAGTAGGGCACGTCCGCGCCGACGTTGTGCGCGCGCAGCGCGTGCACCAGCGCCTCGTGGGGATCGGTGCCGGGCGCGCAGCTCACCCAGGTCAGCCCGCCCAGCTCACCGAGCGGGATCGGCTCGCGGCGGTCGGCGAGCGGATGGCCCTCCGGGACGGCGAGGTGGACGTCCTCGCGGATCAGCTCGGTCAGGTGAATCCCCGGCGGATACCGCGACGGCCTGCTGGACCAGCTCTCGGTGAGGACCGCGTCGAGGTGACGCGACCGCAACGCGGGGATCATGTCGATGACCTCACCGTCCCGCAGCGCCGGGACCAGCCGGGGATGCCGGGCGGTCAGGGTGTGCAGCACGCGCGGGATCAGCGCGCGCAACGCGCTGGCTACCGCCCCGATGCGCAGCGGCCCGACGATCTGGCCGTGCAGGTTCGCCAGATCGCGCTCGGCCTCGGCGACCGTGCCCGCGACGTGCAGCGCCGTGTCGGCCAGCACCCGTCCTGCGGTGGTGAGCCGGATGCCCCTGCCGTCCGGCTCGACCAGCGGGCAGCGCACCTCGCGTTCCAGCTTGCGCACGTGCTGGGTCACCGCCGAACCGGTGATGTGCAGGGCCTCCGCCGCGCCGGAGATCGAGCCGTGCTCGGCGACGGCGGCGAACACGCGGAGCCGCTCCCAGACAATCATCTAAGCCATGCTAATCAGAAGTCCTCATAAATCATAACTAGTGCTGGTGAGTCCTGGTTGGCACCGTGGAGGACGTGGACACGACCTTCCCCCTGCCGAAGACCCGGCGGCCCGCCCTGCCCGCGCTGTCCGTCGTCGCGGGTGCGGTCTGCCTGTCCGGCTCCGCGACGTTCGTCAAGCTCGCGGACGTCAGCGCCGGGACCGCCGCGTTCCTCCGGTGCGCCATCGCCTTGGTGGTGCTGATCCCGCTGGCGTATGCCGAACTCCGGCGCGAGGGACCGCTGGGCGGCCCGTTGCTCGGCTGCGCCGCCGCGGCCGGCGTGTTCCTCGGGATCGACTACGTGCTCTGGACCGCCAGCATCCTCGACGTCGGGGCGGCCATCGCGACCGTGCTGATCACCGTCCAGGTCATCGTGTTCCCGTTGCTGGGCAAGGTGTTCGGCGGCACGCCGATCGCGCGCCGCTTCCTGGCCGCCGCCCCGCTGATGATCGCCGGGATCGCGCTGGCCAGCGGTGCGCTGGGGCACAGTGCCCAGGTGACGAACCCGGTGCGCGGCTCGATCATGGGCATCGCCGCCGGCGTCGCCTACTCCGGTTTCCTTTACCTGAACCGGGTTTCCGGACGGCGGAGCCCGCGCCACCTGGTGACGCCCATCGCGGTGGCGACCGCCGCCGCCACCGCGACCGCGGGGGTGATCGGCGCGAGCACCGGCGGCATCAGCCTCTCGCTGGACGCGGCGTCGTGGGGCTGGATGATCGCGCTCGCCCTGCTCGGCCAGGTCGCCGCGTGGCTGTTCGTCAGCACGGGAACCGCCCGGCTGCTGCCGAACACCGCCGCCGCGCTGCTCACGCTGCAGCCGGTGCTGGCCATCGGGTTCGGCCTGGTGGTGCTGGGCGAAACGCCGACCGCCGCCCAGCTCGCCGGATGCGTCGTGGTGATCCTGGCCGTCTGGTTCGCCAATCGCACACCCCGGACTCGGGAGCGGAAGCCCGAGCCCCAGCTGAGCGGGCATCGGTAACTCCCGCGCCACTGTCCTTTGTGGATACAAAGTGCTGAAGGACGCCTTCGGTGCACCTACCGCGCCGAAGGACGCCTTCAGTGCACTCAGCGCGCTGAAAGCGTCCTTCAGCACCCGGCCCTGGCACGCGACACCGCGACGACCGGTGTAACGGGGGTACGGCCGAGACGGTTGCCTGGCAAGATCGTATCGCTTATCGTATACGAAATTGCTTCCTCTCGGTGCTGCGAGGTAAGTCGTGACCGTCGCCCTTCACCCGTCCACCACGCTGGTCGCGCGGGATTTCACCGACTTCCGCACGGCGGTGTCCCAGTCGTTCGTCCCACTGCACGTCACCAGCCCGCACCACGACCACTTCCGCGGCCGGATCCGGTCCGGTGGCGCGGACGACGTCCAGTTCTCCGAGATCACCGCCTCCGCGCACAACGTCGAGCGCACCCCGGAGCTCATCGCCAGGGCCGACCGGCGCTACTACAAGCTCAGTCTCATCCTCGCCGGG
Organism: Amycolatopsis sp. NPDC059027; assembly: GCF_042739735.1. NCBI lineage: Bacteria > Bacillati > Actinomycetota > Actinomycetes > Pseudonocardiales > Pseudonocardiaceae > Amycolatopsis > Amycolatopsis sp. NPDC059027. The sequence continues at coordinate 140,307 of NZ_JBHYIK010000009.1, forward strand.
ACCGGGCTGCTCGTGCAGGACGACCGGCAGGCCGTGCTGCAGCCCGGCGACGTCGCGCTCTACGACACCCACCGGCCGTATTCCCTGGTGTTCGAGGAGGATTTCCGCACGCTCGTGGTGATGTTCCCGCAGCGGCTGCTCGACCTGCCCGCCGAACTGGTCGGCCAGCTGACCGCCGTGCGGATGTCCGGCCGCGAAGGCGTCGGCAACGTCGTCGTGCCGTTCCTCGCCCAGCTCGGCACGAACCTCGACCAGCTGGCCGGTCCCGCCGGGGTGCGCCTCGCACACAGCGCGGTGGACCTGCTGGCCACGATGTTCGCCGCCGAACTCGACCTGGCGCGCACCACGGCCGACCCGCATTACGAGCTGATGCGGCGGATCCGCGCGTACGTCGACGCGAACCTGTCCTCGCCCGAACTCGGCCCGGCGCAGATCGCCGCCGAGCACTACATCTCGACCCGCCATCTGCACGGGCTGTTCCAGGAACAGGGCACCACCGTATCGGGCTGGATCCGCACCCGGCGTCTGGAGCACTGCCGCCGCGAGCTGCTCGATCCGGTGCACTCGACCCGCCCGGTCGCGGCCATCGCCGCGAAATGGGGGTTCGTCGACGCCGCCCATTTCAGCCGCGTGTTCAAGGCCGCCTACGGCCGCTCGCCGAGCGAACTGCGCGCCGCGGGTTGACCGAGAGCGACCGGTCCTTGCCCTCCAGTGCGTGATCGCTGGCCGTCCCCCGGCGCGGCGCCGAGGATGAGGCCATGTCCGAAACACCGGAAGAACAGTGGCGCACCTATGACGAGTTCGCCGCCGGGATAGCCACCTACCGCCTGCCGAACGCGGACCTCACCGGCCGCGAACTCACCGTCACGCTCGACGACGACACGAAACTCGAGCTGCGTTTCGAGGACGCCGAGCACGTCGTCTGCAACGGGGTCAAGGATCCCTATGACGCGGTCGCGGTGCGCGAAGACGTCTTCTTCGTCAACCTGCCGTTCGCCAGCGTCGAAGGCGAAGCACTCACGGTGATCTTCTCGACCACCACCCACCGCGCGCTCGCGATCCGGTCGGTCATCGGAACCGAGGACGTCGAGGGTGTGCCCCGCGTGTCGCAGACGTTCCGCGCGGGCACCACCGACGGCGGCACGCCGTCCGGTGCCGTGCCGGGCCCGTCCCGCGACCTGATCGGCAAGCGCAACATCTACCGCTACAGCCCGAACCATCTCTACGAGCACGTCTACGTCTCCTCGCAGCGCTACGCCTGGCAGTGTCTCGAAGGCGTGCAACGCGGTCACGGCGACATGGACCTGTCCACGGTCTGGAAGTTCGCCGACGGCCTCTACCTGTTCTGCTTCCGCGAATTCCGCATCGCCGTGGCCAGCGTCTGGCTGCACGACCTCGGCTACGCGCTCAAGACCACCGGCGTGTTCCTCGGCATCACCGGCGACGGCCGCTCCGAACATTCCCGCGCCGGCGGCCACATCTACCCGCTCGGTTCCGTCAGTTACCCCGACGCCCAACCCGTCTAGCCCAGCCCGTCTGAAGGAGAACCCAGTGTCCAATCTGGACGTCATCACCGCGCACTACGCCGCCAGCGACCGCGGCGATCTCGAGGGCATGCTGGCGCCGCTCGGGCCGGGGACCACCTGGACCGAGGCCGCCGGTTTCCCTTACGGCGGAACGTACACCGGCCCCGACGAAGTCAAGAAGAACGTCTTCGAGGCGATCGGCAGGGACTGGGAGGGCTACACGTTCACCTTGGCGGAACTGCACGACGCCGGGGACACGATCATCGGCCTCGGAACCTACACCGGTACGCACCGCAAATCCGGTCAGTCGTTCACCGCGCGGGTCGCGCACGTGTGGAAGTTCGACGGCGGCGAGCTGGCCAGTTTCGAGCAGATCGTGGACTCCGTGCCGGTGGTCGCCGCGACGGCGTGAGCCCGTGCCGCACCGGACAACACCCGTGCCCGCAGAGACAAGGCGCGCCGCCGTGGCCGCTCGTAGGGTCCATCCACCTCGACTAGCCACAGGACGGGAACCGCCATGAGAAAGATCTTGGGCAGCCTGGCGTTCGCCACCGCTGTCGTGCTGTTCGCGGGGGGATGCGCCGGGACCGACGCCGGGACGAGCGGGCCGATCGTGGTCGGCTCGGTCAACGCGCTCAGCGGCGCCGCCACCTTCCCCGAATCGTCACAGGCCGCGAAGGCGGTGTTCGACGCGACCAACGCCGCGGGCGGGATCAACGGCCGGAAGATCGAGTACAAGGCGATCGACGACAAGGGCGACCCGGCGGCGGCCGCCGCCGCGGCCCGCGAACTCGTCGGCGGTGACAAGGCAGTCGCGCTGGCGGGCTCGTCCAGCCTCATCGAGTGCCAGATCAACGCGAAGTACTACGAGCAGCAGAAGATCCTTTCGGTCCCGGGGATCGGCGTCGACCCGGCGTGCTTCACCAGCCCCAACATCTCCCCCGCCAACGTCGGCCCGTTCCACGACATGACGCTGACGCTGCTGTACGGGTCCGAAGTGCTGAAGCTGAACGACATCTGCGCGTTGCTGGAGATCGCGGGCAACACGCTGCCCTCGTACCAGGCGGCCATCGACGAATGGTCGGCGATCACCGGCAAGAAGCTCAAGTACGTCGACGCGACCGTGCCCTACGGCGGCTCCGACTACACCTCCTACGTCGTCAAGGCGCGGGCCGCGGGCTGCAAGGCGATCACCGTCAACCCCGTCGAACCCGATTCGATCGGCCAGCTCAAGGCCGCGCAGGCACAGGGCTGGAACGACGTCACGTGGCTGCTGCTGACCAGCGTCTACAGCGAAAACTACGCCAAGGCGGTCCAGAACGCGGGCGCGGGCGTCTACGTCCCCGCGGAGTTCTACCCGTTCACCGACGCGGCCAGCCCGCAGAACAAGGAATGGCGCGACCTGATGACGAAGGGCGGCATCCCGCTCACCTCGTTCAGTCAGGGCGGCTATCTCGCGGCGAAGTACTTCGTCGCGGTGCTCAAGGGCATCAAGGGTGACATCAACCGCGAGAGCGTCACCAAGGCACTGCACGAAATGCAGCCGATCGTCGATCCGATGGTCGGGACGCCGTACGTGTTCGGGACCGGCAAGACCCATCACGACAACACCGCGGGCTGGCCGGTCAAACTCGCTTCCGGCGCGGGCAAATGGGAACTGGCCGCGAACGACTGGCTGCACATCCCCAAGAAGTAGAGCCCGAAAGAAGTAGAGGAGTATCCCGATGCTGCAGGGAGCGCTGGCAGGCCTGGCCGCCGGCGGGCTGTACGCGGTGCTGGCGGTGTGCCTGACCCTGATGTCCCGGCTGGTCCGGGTGGTCAACTTCGCGCAGGCGGCGACCGCGATGTTCGGCTCGTACGTCGCGGTCTACCTGGCCGTCCACATCGGACTCCCGGTGTGGCTGGCGACGGTCGTGGGCATCCTGCTCGGCGGTGCGCTGAGCGCGCTGCTCGGCTGGGTGATCTCGACCTGGCTCGCCGAGGCGGACACCGGAACGCGTTCGGCGGTGACCGTCGCGGTGCTCCTGCTGCTCATTTCGCTGTCGTTCATCCTGTTCGGCAACAAGCCCCAGCCGTTCCAGCCGATCCTCGCCGGCCCTGCCTTCGAGGTCGGCGGAGTGGTGGTCAGCCAGGTCACCGTGGTCACTGTCGGGCTGGCGGTGCTGGTCTCGCTGGGCTGCCGGGCGGTGCTGACGCGGACGTCGGCGGGTGTCGCGTTGCGTGCCCTGTCGGAGCGGCCGACGACGGCGGAGTTGCTGGGCATCCCGGCGAAACCGCTCAGTGTCGCGGTCTGGGCGGTCACCGGGCTGATCAGCACGCTGATGATCTCGATCGTCGCGCCGTCGCAGTCCAACGACGCGACGTCGCTGGCGATGCTGGTCGTCCCGTCCGCCGCCGCGGCCCTGCTGGGCGGGTTCCGGCGGCTGGATCTCGCGGTGATCGGCGGGCTGGTGCTCGGCATGCTGCAAGGCGCGCTGGCCCAGTCCGACAGCCTTTCGATCGCGCGGTACTTCCTGCCCTTCGTCGTCATCGCCGGACTGCTGCTGTGGTCGCAGCGCAAGGAGGTGTGGGATGCCGCTCGCTGATCGCCGGACGCTTCCCCGGTTGGGAATCCCCCTGCTCGTCGCCGTCGTCGCGGTGGCCGCGGGGTACGCGCTGAGTGTCGGGCTCGAAGGGTACTTCGTCTACCTCGGCATGAGCGCGGTCGTGGCCGCGATCGCGTTGCTCGGGCTCGGCGTCGTCACCGGCAGCGCCGGGATGATCTCCTTGTGCCAGCTGACTTTCGCCGCGGTCGGGGCCTGGGTGGTGTCCGCGCTCAACAAGGCGGAGGCGCCCGGCGGGTTCCTGGTGTGGCTGCTGCTGGGCGGCCTCGCCGCCGGGGCCGTCGGCGTGCTCGTCGGGCTTCCGGCGCTGCGGCTGCGCGGGATCAACCTCGCGGTCGTCACTCTCGGCCTCGCCGCTGCGGCGGATCTCACCCTGGTGCAGCTCCAGTTCCCCGGCGTGAGCGAGGGGATCTCGGTCATGCGGCCCGACGCGTTCTCCGACGACCGCGCCTACTTCCTGCTCGGCGTGATCGTGCTGGTGCTGTGCTGTCTCGCGGTGTACTTCCTGCGCCGGGGCCGCTGGGGCAGCGGCTGGCAGGCGGTGGCGTTCTCCGAACGCGGCACGGCCGCGGCGGGGGCCAGCGTGCGGACGTCGAAGCTGACGGCGTTCGCGGTGAGCGCGACGCTCGGCGGCATCAGCGGCGGGCTGCTCACCGGGCAGGTCGGCCTGGCGTTCCCGGCGAGCTTCACCTCCATCCAGTCGCTGGCGCTGTACGTGCTGGCGATCATGTCGGGCGCGCATCTGATCGACATGGCGGTGTTCGGCGCGGTGCTCTGGGTCGCCGTGCCGGAACTGCTCAAACGCTGGGGCGTGCCGCAGGACTGGGGCTATGTGGTGTTCGGCCTCCTCGGCATCCAGGCGCTCACCAGCGGCGGGAACCTCGGCACGGCGCTGCGGGAACTGTGGCACCGGCGCGCCAGGGCCCGCGACGGCAACGGGCATGTCGGGATCGAGCACCGCGACGTCGAGGCCGTTGGCGAGGCGCCGCCACCGGGCGATCCGGTACTGGTGGTGCGCGGATTGAGTGTCCGATTCGGACATGTCGACGCACTGTCCTCAGTAGACATAGCGGTTCCGGAGCACGGGATCCTCGGCGTGATCGGGCCCAACGGTGCCGGGAAGTCCACTTTGGTCGACGCGATCAGCGGCTTCCTCCCACAGGCGCAGGGCGCCGTCGAACTCGACGGCCGCCCGTTGACCGGCTCACCCACCCGCCGGGCGCGCGCGGGCCTGCGGCGGACGTTCCAGCAGGACCGGGTCCCGCCGGGGCTGACCGTCGAGTCCTATGTCCGGTTCGTGGCACGACGGCGGCTGGCCGCGGCGGAGATCGCCGACGCGCTGGAGTTCTTCGGCTGTCCCGCCGCCCGCACCCCACTGTCCCGAGTGGACGTCGGCGCGCGGCGGCTGGTCGAGGTCGTCGGCCATCTGCTGGCCGGTCCGCGCATCCTCCTGCTCGACGAACCCGCCGCGGGACTGCCGCACGAGGAACACGTCGCGTTCGGGGAACGGCTGCGGCGGGTGCCCGCCCGGTTCGGCGTGTCGTTGCTGCTCATCGAGCACGACCTGGACCTGGTGCGGTCGGTCTGCGACACGATCACCGTGCTCGACTTCGGCCAGGTGCTGGCGACCGGCCCGCAGGCCGAGGTGCTGGCCGATCCCGCGGTGCTCAAGGCATACATGGGCGAAACGGAGCTGCTGTGAACGCGTTGCGAGTGGCGGGCTTGACGGTCTCGCGCGGGGCGGGCCCGGTGATCAGGGACGTCGGCTTCGAGCTGGCGCCCGGCCGGATCACCGCGCTCGTCGGGCCGAACGGAGCCGGGAAGACGAGCCTGCTGGAGGCGGTGTCCGGGGTGATCCCGGCGGCGCGCGGAAGTGTCCACATCGGACACACCGAGATCACGAAGCACTCGCGAGTGGCGCGTGCGCGGCTCGGGCTCGCGCACATCGAGCAGGGCCGCGCGGTGTTCGGCGGGCTCACCGTGCTGGAGAACCTCCGGTTGACGGCGCGCACCAGGGCGCGGGTCGACGAGGTCCTGGAGTTGTTCCCGGAGCTGGAAAAACGCCGCGACTCCCCCGCCGCGCTGCTGTCCGGCGGGGAATAGCAGATGGTGGTGCTGGCCCGCGCTTTCGCCGCGCGGCCGGCGTTCCTGCTGATCGACGAGATGTCGCTCGGCCTCGCGCCGGTGGTGTTCACCCGCCTGCTCCCGGTCATCACCCGGTTCGCTTCCGACGGGGCGGCTATTCTGCTCGTCGAGCAGTTCACGCATCTGGCACTGGGCGTCGCGCAGGACGCCGTCGTGGTGTCGTCGGGCCGGGTCACCTTCTCCGGCGAGGCACGCACCCTGCTGGACTCCCCCGACACCCTGCACACCGCCTACCTCGGCGAATCCTGACCCCGCACCTCTCAAGCGCCCCATTGTGGCATTGGGTGCATCCAACGCACCGAACGCCACATTGGGGCGCATGACCGCGCCTACGAACCCATGCCCGCGCGTTCGAAGGCCAGGGTGGGCAGGTCGACCGCGTGGGCGCCGCCGTCGGCGACCAGCACCGCGCCGGTGATGTACGACGACTCCGACGAACCCAGGAAGCGGACGATGGACGCGATCTCGTCCGGCTCGGCGGGCCGTCGCAGCGGGACCTCGGCGGTGACCCGGCGATAGCCCTCGTCGTGACCGCCGGTGAATCCGGCCGCCTCGGCGAACTGGTCCATCTCGCCGTCGGCCATCGGGGTGCGGACCCAGCCGGGACACACAGCGTTGGCGCGGACACCGCGGGGGCCGTAGTCCCGGGCGATCGACCGGGTGAGCCCGATGAGCGCGTGCTTCGCGACGGTGTACCCCGCGACGTTCGGCCCGGCGAACAGGCCGGCCAGTGACGACACGATCACCACCTGTCCCCCGGTCTCCACCAGCGACGGCAACGTCGCCCGGCAGAACACGAACGCGCTCGACAGGTTCGAGCGCAGCGCGAGCTCCCATTCCTCGTCGCCGGTGTCGACCACCGACGAAAGGCCATGCCCGCCCGCGTTCGCGACCACGACGTCCAGCCGCCCGAACCGGCCGATGATCTCCGCCACCGCGTTCTCCGCGTCCGAAGCCACACTCGCGTCGCAGGAGATGACGTGCGCGCCGGTCTCGGCCGCCACCTTCTCCAGCGGTTCGCGCCGCCGTCCGAGGACCACGACGTTCGCGCCCTCGGCCGCGTACCGCCGGGCCACCGCCGCGCCGATGCCCGTGCCGCCGCCGGTGATCGCGACGACCTTGCTCTCTGTACCCACCGTGAAGGTCCTTTCCTTGTCCTGAAACGAAGTCCTAAGCGGGCTGTGTCTACGCAGGCTGTGTCTACGCCGGAAAACCGGATCGCGCCGACACCCCGAAGTCGGCGAGCACCGCCTGGCCGTTGACCGTCCGCGACCGCGCGGAGGCCAGGTACAGCACGTGCTGCGCGACGTCCTCGACCGCCTGCACGGGAAACACCGGATCGTCCAGCACCGCGCCGAGATCGCCGCGGGCCATCGGGGTGTCCACCACCGACGGGCACACGCAGTTCACCCGCACGCCGCCCCACTCGACGGACAGGGCCCTGGTCAACGCGACCACGGCGCCCTTCGACGCGCAATAGGGCACCATGCCCGGCGCGCACACGAACGCGGAGTCGCTCGCGAGGAACACCACGGACGCGCCGGGCGAAAGCCACGGGCGCGCGTGCTTGGCCAGCAGGAACTGCCCGGTCACGTTCACCGACAGCACCGTCGTGAAGTCCTCGACCGTGGTCTCGGCCAGCGGCTTGCCGACCGGGCCGGAGACCCCGGCGCAGCCGACGACGACGTCGAGGCCGCCGAACCGGCGCGCGACCGTGGCGACCGCCGCGCCGAGCCTCGGTTCGTCCGTGACGTCGGCCCGCACCGCCACGACGTCGCCGTCCAGCAGTGGAACCGACGCGCGGTCGACCAGCCCGACCCGGGCGCCCTCGGCGAGGAACGCCCGCGCGCAGGCCAGTCCGATTCCCGAGGCCGCGCCGGTCACCAGTACCGCCTTGCCCGCCAGATCCAGTCGCATGCCGTCATCCTCGATCCCCGTGCCGCCGCGCGGGTTGGCCGCGAGCGCATCCCTCTTGACCGATACCGCACGACGCCGTCCGCCCCGTTCCACCCGCCGGGAAATCGGGCGAAACTACCCCCGACGAGACTCCGACCACTGAGGACGAGCCGATGCCCGAGACCGCGCTGAACCTGTCCGACACCTCGACCTGGCTGCCGCTGGACGGCCTGGCCCCCGGATTCGACGCGAACAAGGCCCCCACCGTCGGTGACCTGCACGGCCGCTCGTTCGTGCTCCACTGCGCGGACGGCACGACGTTCTCGGCGAAGTTCACCGGTGCCCGTATCGAGTGGAGCCACGGCGCGTCCGGGACCGACGACTGCGAGACGTTCCTCGTCGACGACGACCTGTACTACGTCCAGTTCCATCCCCGGACCCGGCAGGAGCGGGCCTACACCGTGTTCCTCGACCTGCGTCAGGGCCGGGCGCTCGTCGTGGTCACCGAGATCGGCGACGGCCTCCCGCGCGTCGGGCAGACGTTCCTGCCCGCCACCATCGAGGGCCTCGAAGCGCGAGGCGAACAGATCGCGCCGAGCACGTCGCTCGTCGGCAGGCGAGTGATGTGGGTGTACAGCGCCGCCCACGCCTACGAGCACGTCTACCTCAGCCCGCACTGGTACACCTGGCAGTGCCTCGCCGGACCGGAGAAGGGCCTCGCCGACACCGACGAGAACTCCGTCTACCAGCTGCGGCCGGGCATCTACGTCTTCACGTGGCGGGAGAAGGTGATCCCGTGCGCCTCGGTCACCGTCGCCGACCACCGCGACGTCCGCGCGCTGCGTTCGCACGGTGTCCTCTTCGGACTCGACGCGACCGGCCGGACTCCCACCCACTTCACCTTCGGCGCCCACGGCAGGCTGCTGAGCACGACCGTGCACCCCGCGCCCTACGACCCGGCCGGGGACTGAACCATGGCGGCCGACCTGATCCTCACCAACGCGACGGTGTACACAGTGGACACCGCGCGGCCGTGGGCGTCCTCGCTGGCCGTCGAGGACGGGAAGGTGCTCGCCCTCGAAGACGTCGACCGTGGACCGAAAACCGAAGTGCTCGACCTCGGCGGGGCGTTCGTCATGCCCGGGTTCGTCGACGTCCACAACCACCACGCGCTCGCCGGGCGCGCCGCGCTGTTCGAACTCACCTTCGGCGGGGACGCCGGTTTCGAGGACATCCTCGCCGCCGTCCGCGATCGGGCCCGCGGTCTCGGCCGTGACGAGTGGGTGATCGGCGGCGCGTGGGCGTCCACTTTGGTCAGTACGCTGTCGCAGCACTCCGCCCGGCTCGCGCTCGACGAAGCCGCGGGCGGCCGTCCCGTCGTCCTCTCCGACGACAGCAGGCACAACCGCTGGGTCAGCAGCCGGGCACTGGAACTGGCCGGGATCACATCGTCCACAGTGGACCCGACGAGCGGAGTCATCGTCCGCGACCAGGACGGGACACCGACCGGTGTCCTGCTCGAAGCGGCGGGCATGCTCGTCGAACGGGAGCAGCGGGAGAACAGCGCGTTGAGCGCGGAACAGCACGCGCGCGCCTCCCGCCACGGAATCGAGATCCTGCATTCGTACGGTGTCACGGCGTTCCAGGACGCCGGGGTCTCCGTCGACATCATGGCCGCGCTGAAGACGCTGGACGACGCGGGCGAGCTCGACGCGTGGGTGGTGTCCTCACTGCTGGTGAACGACCCGATCTTCGGCGTCGACCCGATCGGGCGCCCGCTGATCGAGGTCCGCGAGCGCTATCGCACCGAGCATCACCGGCCGGACTTCGTCAAGATCTTCCTCGACGGGGTGCCGCCGACCCGCACCGCGGCCTTCCTGGAGCCGTACCGGCCGGACGAGGTCCACGGGGCGTGTTTCCACGGCGCGACCACGATGACCCCACCGGAACTGGAGGGGTGGCTGCGCACGGCGGCCGAGGCCGGGCTGTCGGCGAAGATCCACTGCACCGGGGACGCCTCCGTACGCGCGACGCTCGACGCCGTCGAAAAGGTCCGCGCCGAAGGCTACCCGGACACCAAGTTCCAGGTCGCGCACGGCCAGTTCGTGCACCCGGACGACATCCCGCGTTTCGCCGAGCTGGGCGTCGCCGCGGACATCTCGCCGTTCCTGTGGGTGCCCGGGGTCATCCCGTCCGCGATCGCCGGCGTCCTGCCCGCCGAGCGGGCCGAGCGGATGCAGCCCAACCGGTCGCTGCTGGACCGGGGCGCGCTGGTCGCGGGCGGCTCGGACTGGCCGGTCAGCGAATCGCCCGACGCCTGGGAGGGCATCGAGGGCCTGGTCACCCGGCAGGATCCGAGCGGGGCCTTCCCCGGTGCGCTGTGGCCGGAGCAGGCCATCACGCTCAGTGAGGCCATCGAGGTGTTCACCCTCGGCGCGGCCAGGGCGTGCGGCCTCGACGACGTCACCGGATCCTTGACACCGGGGAAGTCCGCCGACTTCCTCGTGCTGGACCGGGACCCCTTCCGGACCACGGCTGGGGCGCTCGCCACCACGAAGGTGGCCGAGACGTGGTTCGCCGGGCGCCGGGTGTTCAGGCGCGGCTGAGCACCCGGCGCACTACCGGCCGATACTTTCTCCTACACTGGTAGACAAACCAGTGCGGGAGGTGCCGCGATGCCGAAGATCATCGACCACGACCAGCGACGAAGCGACATCGTCGACGTGACGTGGGACCTGATCATCCAGGGCGGGATCGAAGCCGCCACGATGCGGGAGATCGCCGCCGCGGCGGGCTTCGCCAACGGTGCGCTCAAGCACTACTTCCCCAGCAAGGAAGACATCATCGAGGCCACCTACGTACGGGCGCTGGACATGATGCGCGAATACGTCGAACTGGACGGCCTGCGCGGGCTCGCCGCGCTGCGCGAGCTGTGCGTGTCCTCGATGCCGATCGACGCCGAGCGCATCACCGCGGGCCGGGTGCTGCTGACCTTCTGGCAGATGTCGCTGTCGAACCGGAAGCTGCACGACAAGTACCTGGAGCACATCCGCTCGTGGCGGGGCCTGCTGCACCGCTATATCACCGAGGGCCGCGAGGACGGCGACATCGTCACCGAGACCCCGGACGAGCAACTGGTCGACGAGGTCGTGCTGCTCAACGCCGGCGCCAACGTGATGAGCCTGGTCGCCGGGGAGTTCTCCACGGTCCCGCTGCAGCACCGGCACCTGGAGTCCTTTTTGGACCGCTTGACCCGCCCCTGAGGTTCCCGGCTCAGGAGAAGACCTCTCGGAGGAAGGCAGCGGCCTGGGCGTGTGAGCGTGGTGACGCCGGGAGGTCCGTGTACAGGCCGTAGAAGCCGTGGATCTGCCCGGTGTAGCGAGTCAGTTCCACCGGGACACCGGCGTCGGCGAGGCGGCGGGCGAACTCCTCGCCCTCGTCGCGCAGGACGTCGTATTCCGCGGTCAGCACCAGCGCCGGGGGCAGGCCGCCGAGGTCGGAAGCGCGCAACGGCAGCACGTACGGGTCGTTCAGCTGCGCCGGATCGGTGACGTACTGCGCGAAGAAGAACCGCATCGCCGCGGCGGTCATCCCGAAGCCTTCCGCGCAGTCCACATAGGACGCGAAGCCGTCGTCGGGATGGCCGTAGACCGGGCAGATCAGCACCTGCGCGGCGATCGGCGGGCCGCCGCCGTCGCGGGACATCATCGAGACCACTGTGGACAGATTGCCCCCGGCGCTCTCCCCGCCCACCGCGATCCGGGAACCATCCACAGTGGATCCGGCACCTCCGGCGTGCAGCCACTCGACGACGGCATAACAGTCCTGCGGCGCCGCGGGGTAAGGATTTTCCGGCGCGAGCCGGTAGTCCACCGCGACGACGGCGACTTTCGCCGCGTTGCACACCGCCCGCGAGGCGACGTCGTTCTCGTCGATGGAGCCGATCGTCCAGCCGCCGCCGTGGATCCACACGAACACCGGCACCGGCCCGTCCGATTCCGGCAGGTACAGCCGGACCCGGACGTCTCCGCCGGGGCCGGGCACCTGATGCTCGGTCACCGACTCGACCGCCTCGACCGAGGCAGGACGAGGCCAGGACGCGTCGAAGGCGGCACGCAGCTCCACCGCCGTGGGCGGCCTGGCGGGAGCGGCGGAGGAGGCCGATGCGCTGCGGGCGAGCAGCTCCCGGACCGCGGGATCGAGAGCCACGGTCATTCCGCCTTGGCCACGAGCACGCGAGGACTGCCCGGCAGGGTCAGCCGGTCCACCGGCCGCCAGCCCGCGCCCATGAGCCAGGCCCGCACCTCTGCCTCGGGGTACACCACGGTCCCGTCGATCACCAGGTACTCCCCCGCGTGCAACGCGTCGAGCGGCCGCTGGACCGCGTCGTCATCGAGGAAGAAATCGAGCAACAACAGGGTCGCGCCGGGCGCGGCGGCCGCACGAGCGCGGCGCAGGATCTCCGTGTTCTCCCTGGCGGTGAACCGGTGGACGACGTGGTTGACCATGACGAGGTCGAACTCCCCCGACGGCCGCGCTTCGGTGGCCGGCTCGCCCACCACGGTGCTTCGCCCGGCGAATCCGGCGTCGGCCACCGCGCGGGTGACCGGCTCGACCGACCGCGGGTCGAAGACGAACGTCGTGTGCAGTTTTTCGTTGACACGCATGGCTTCCAGCGCGAATTCGCTCGACAGCCCGCCGAGGTCGAGGAGTTTTTCGTGCGGCCCGTAGTCGAACGCGGCGGCCAGCATCCGGGCGTGTAGGGCGTTATACGTCATGACACCGGAGAGGAACGTGTCCCAGCGATCGCCCCCGACGTCGAGCTTGCCCGGCTCGCCGGTGTCGGCGGTGTGCTCGAACTGGAGCCAGTGCGGATAGCTGATCGAGTCGAGGAACGTCAGGAACGGTGAGAGGTCCAGACCGCCTCCGGCGAGGTACGCGGCGGCGTCGGCACCCAGCTCATAGCGGCCCTCAACGCGCGAGAGCAGGCCCAGCGAGGACATCGTGTCGCCGAGGATGCGGGCGATCTGCGCCGGTTTCCCGATCTTCGCGGCCAGCGCGGCGGCGTCGAGCGGGCCGTCCGCGAGCGCGGCGAACAAACCGATCCGGCTCGCGGCGAAGAGCTGTTTCGCCGCCATGTAGCCCACGGCGATGTCCACGATCCGGTCGGGACTGGCTGTTCTGGTTGACCCGGTCACGGTCACTCTCCTCAGGGTTGACTCGCCGGACACTCTACAACCGTAGACAAAAAAATCCAGGGTCGATTTTCCTCGCACAGCAAGCAAAACCGGGCGGAAATCGACTTCCTACATTTGTAGAATAAAACCATTGACACGACCGGTCACCGGTGTCAACATGCGTAGAACTACCCCTGCCGGAGCCGTTCGCCCGGCAGTCCGGCCCGTGCGACACGACGGGCACGAGGAAGGGGACTTACCAATGAGGCCGAAAGTAGGCCAACAAGGAGATCGGACAGACCTACGGGAACCGCCTACTTTCGGTCGGTTTGGTATCTACCAGCACAGCAGCATGACGCTGCTCGCGATCCGGGATCTCACAGTCGGCGTCGTCACCGACGATGTCGAACGTGAGCTCGTACGAGAGCTTTCCCTCGATCTCGCCGAGGGCCGCACGCTCTGTGTGGTGGGCGAGTCCGGCAGCGGGAAGACCGTGACGGCGCTGTCGATCATCCGGCTGCTCGAGTTCGTCGCGCCGGTCCGCACACGCGGAGAGATCACTGTGGACGGTGTGGACGTCACCACGCTGTCCGCTGAAGAAATGCGCGCTTACCGGGGGCCGCGGATCGGGATGATCTTCCAGGAGGCGCTCGATTCGCTCAACCCCGGGCAGCGCGTCGGGAAACAGCTGATCGAGGCGTACCGTAAACCCGGATCCGCGCCACGCCAGGCGGTCCGCCGCCGATCGCCGCTGCACCAGGAAGCCGACGCCAAGGCGCGGGGCCTGCTGGCGGAGGTCGGCCTGCCCGACGCCGACCGGACCATGGCGCTCTACCCGCATCAGATGTCCGGCGGCATGCAGCAGCGCGTGATGATCGCGCTGGCGCTGATGGCGGATCCGGACCTGCTCATCGCGGACGAGCCGACCACCGCTCTCGACGTCACCACCCAGGCCGAGATCCTCACGCTGCTCGACCGCGTCCGCCGCGACCACGGCATGGCGTGCGTGTTCATCACCCACGACATGGGCGTGGCCGCGCAGGTCGCCGACCGGATCGCGGTGATGTACCGCGGTTCCCTCGTCGAATCAGGGGCAGGAGAGGACATTCTGTTCCGAGCGAAGCACCCGTACACGCGCGCGTTGCTGAGCTGCGTTCCCCAGCTGGGCGTCAGCAGGCGTGACGGATTCCCGACGATCTCCGAGACCCTGCTCGAAGCCGCGATGACGGGGGAATCGACCACCGCCACGGAGACCAGGACGCTCTCCCCCCAACGTCCCGCCACCGAGGGCAAGGGCACGGTGCTCACCATCGACTCGGTGTCCAAAGTGTACGGACGACGTGGGCGGTTCTCCCTGAACCGCGAACCGGAAGTGCACGCGGTACGCGAAGTGTCACTCGAAATCGCGCCCGGCGAGTTCTTCGGGCTGGTCGGCGAATCCGGCTCCGGCAAGTCGACGCTGGGCCGTCTGGTGAGCGCACTGGAAACCCCGACGTCCGGAACGATCACCTTCGGCGAGCACCGCTGCACCGCCGACGGGCTGGACGGCGACGAACGCGCGTTCCGGCGGCGCACGCAGCTCATCTTCCAGGACCCGCAGAGTTCGCTCGATCCCCGCCACACCGCGGCCCGGATTATCGCCGAACCCTTGCGGGAACTCACTTCCCTGCGCGGCGCCGAACTCGAACGACGCGTGCGGGATCTGCTCGACGAGGTCGGCCTGCCCCGGGACACCGCCGGAAAACTGCCGTCCCAGCTGTCCGGCGGACAACGTCAGCGCGTCTCGATCGCCCGCGCCATCGCCGCCGAGCCGGAGCTCATCGTCGCCGACGAGCCGACCTCCGCGCTCGACGTCTCGGTGCAGGGCCAGGTGATGAACCTGCTGCTGGAACTGCGACGCACCCGCACTCTCAGCCTGCTGTTCATCACGCACAACCTGAGCCTGGTGCTCTCGGTGGCCGACCGCGTCGGGGTGATGTACCGCGGCGAGCTGATCGAGGTCGACACCCCGGACGCCGTCCGGCTCACCCCGCGTCACGAGTACACCCGCCGCCTGCTCGCGGCGAATCCCGAACTCCCCGTCCCCCACACAGGATCGCAGGGCTCATGACCTCCTCTCCCGTACGGCGGCGCACCGCCGTCCTCGCCGCGCTCGGTGCCACGAGCACCCTCCTGCTCACCTCGTGCATGGGCGACGCCCCGGGCGCGCAGTCCGCGGACGGCCCGCCGGTCCGCGGCGGCAACCTGACCGTCGCGGTGCCGACCGATCCGCAGTCGCTCGACATGGTCGCCAATCCCGGCCAGGTCACCGCGCACATCGGCAACATGATGTACGAGAAACTGTTCGAAGTGGACAAGACGTTCACCGCGCGGCCGATGCTCGCCGACAGCTTCACGACGAGCCCGGACAAGCTCACCTACACCTTCAAACTCCGGCAGGGCGTCACCTTCCAGGACGGCAACCCGCTCACCGCGAACGACGTGGTGGCCAGCCTGCAGCGCTGGGAAAAGGCCCACCGGACCGGGCAGCTGGTCGCCCCGGACATCGAGTCGGTCACCGGACCGGATCCGGCGACGGTGGTGATCAAGCTCAAGAAGCCACGCTATCCGCTGATCGACGAACTCGCCGGCGCGGGCACCGAGATCTACGAGGCGAAGAACCTCGAAGGCCTGCCCGCGACGGGGTTCGGGCAGGACAAGGCGATCGGCACCGGGCCGTACAAGCTCAAGAGCTGGGATATCGGCCAGCAGCTGGTGTTGCAGCGCTACGACGGCTACAAGTCACGGTCCGAAGAGGACTGGGGCGGACAGGCCGGCGCCAAGCACGCCTATCTCGACACCGTCACCTACAAGGTCGTCGCCGATCAGGACGCGCTGATCAACGGATTGCAGACCGGCCAGTGGGACCATGCGATGCCGACCAACGACCAGTACGAAATCCTCAAGAAGAATCCGGGCGTCGTGGTGCACAACCTGCCGGGTGGCAACGAGAACGTCATCATCCCGAACTTCAACCCCGGCTCCCGCTTCGCCGATCCGCGGGCGCGGGAGGCGCTGAACCTGCTGCTCGACAAGCCCGCGATCAACGCCGCGACCGGGGGCAGCAAGGAACTCACCGTCGAGACCGGCGCGTTCGCTTCCCCCGACAACAAGGCGTTCTATTCGACCGTCGGCGACGACGTCTACCGGCGGCACGATCCGGCGCGGGCCAAGCAGCTGCTGGCCGAGGCCGGAGTCACCGCCGGGACGCCGATCCGCATCGTCACCAGCAACTCCTACCCCGAGTTCGCCAAATGGTCGGTGCTGATCCAGGATTCGCTGTCCAAGATCGGGCTGACCGCCAAGATCGACACCTACGACTTCGCGACGATGCTCGGCACCCTGATGAAGGAGCCGGGTGGCTGGGACCTGACCACTCTGTTCTTCGATGCGGCACTGACCGCACCCGCGCAGATGCCCGCGCTCACCCTCGGCACGCTCAACGGCTCGTCCTCTCCCGAGATGGACAAGCTGATGGCCGGCTACAACGCGTCGAACTCGCCCGAGCAGGCCAAGGCGGTGGTCGACAAGTTCCAGACGTTCACCTGGAAGCAGCTGTCGGTGATCACGTTGAGCCAGTCGAGGCTGTACGCGGCCTACACGCCCCGGGTGAAGGGATACGGCGACTTCTACCGCGTCTTCTGGAACACCTGGCTGGCGGCGTCATGACCGGAGTGCTGCTGCGCCGGCTGCGCGATCTCGTCCTCATCCTGGTGATCGTCGGCACGATGATGTTCTTCGTCATCCGGCTGATCCCCGGCGATCCGGCGCTGGCGATCCTCGGGCCGACGGCACGTCCGTCCGATGTGGACGCGCTGCGGGCGAGCATGGGCCTGGACGGGCCGCTGTGGCAGCAATACCTGAGCTGGGCGGGCCACGTCGTCCAAGGCGACTTCGGCACGTCGATCACCTATCACGCGCCGGTGCTGAAGGTGGTCGCCGAGCACATCCTCCCGACACTGACCCTGGCCGTGCTCTCGACCGTCATCAGTTTCCTGTTGTCGGTGGCGATCACCACCTGGCAGGCCGTGTCGCCGCGCAACCCGGTGGCGCGGGCGTTCGACCGGCTGTCCTCGCTCGGGATGGCCATGCCGGACTTCTGGATCTCGCTGGTACTCGTGCTGATCTTCTCGGTGACGCTCCGCTGGTTTCCCTCCAGCGGCTACCACAACCTGTTCACCGATCCGGTCGCCTCAGTGCCCGCACTCGTGCTGCCGCTGGCGGTGCTCGTCATCGGGCAGACGGCGTTGTTCGTGCTGACGCTGCGGGAAAGCCTGCTCGGCGAACTCCCCCTGGCGTACCTGCGCACCGCGCGCGTCAAGGGACTCTCGGAACGTCAGGTGCTGCTGAAACACGTGCTGCCGAACGCGATGATGCCGCTGATCACCCAGCTGGGCAGCAACTTCGCCATGCTGGTCGGCGGTATCGTGATCATCGAGTCGATCTTCGTGATCCCCGGCCTCGGCCATCTGCTCATGGGCGCGGTGTCGACCCGTGACTTCCCGCTCATCCAGGGCGTGACGTTGTTCGTCGCGGTGCTGTTCGTGCTGGTCAACATGCTGGTCGACCTGTCGTACGCGCTGCTCGACCCGAAGGTGCGTGTCTCGTGAGTGTCGCCCTCGTGGACAAGAGCGAATCCGTGCGTACCGCCCGCGCGCCAGGCCGTGTGGCCCGATTGTTCCGCCGCAACCGGGTCCTGGTCGTGTCGACCGCGCTGCTGGGCCTGATCGTGCTGGCGGTGCTCGTGCTGCCGGTGTTCCTGCCCAGTGTCAGCGCGACCGATCCGGTGCACCGGCTGCTGCCGCCGTCCGGCGCCCATCCGCTGGGGACCGACTCCTACGGCCGGGACGTGCTCGCGCGGCTGGTGTCCGGCGGCCGGGCCTCACTGGGGCTGTCCGCGCTGATCACCCTGTGCGCGGCGTTCTCCGGGATGGTGATCGGCCTGGTCAGCGGGTTCTACCCGCGGGCGGACGCGGTGCTGATGCGGCTGATGGACGCGTGGATGTCCTTCCCCGCGATCATTCTCGCGATGGCGCTCGCCGTGTCGCTCGGTGCGAGCATCTGGACCGAGCTGATCGCGCTGACGGTCATCTTCACCCCGTTCACCGCCCGGGTCGTGCGCAGCCGGGTGCTCGGGGTCGCCGGCCGGTCCTACATCGGCGCGGCCAGGGTGTCCGGGATGAGCCGGGGCAAGATCCTGCTGGTGCACGTGTTCCCGAACGTGCTGCCGCTCGCCCTGGTCCAGGTCGTCATCCTGTCGGCGGCCGCGATGCTGGTCGACGGGGCGATGAGCTTCCTCGGCCTCGGCATCGCGCCGCCGACCCCGACCTGGGGCAACATGATCGCCGAGGGCCGGTCGTACCTCGTCGTCGCGCCGTGGCTGGTCGTCGTGCCCGGCGTGACGATCATGCTGTGCGTGTTCCTGCTGAACCTCATCGGCTCGTCGCTGCGTGTCGCCGTCGACGCCCGCGCGCGGACGCTGTCCGAGCTACAACGCCTGCGCACCCGGCGCCGGGCACCCCGCTGAGTAAAGGAAGAAGGATTTCCTTGTCCGCCACCACCTCCCTGGCCGTCGGCCGGTACGTGCCGGAGACGTCCGCAGACACCGGCCCGCCCGTGCTGCTCGTGCACGGTTTCGCCTCCGACGGGCACACCGACTGGGTCACCACCGGCTGGCCCGCGGCGCTCACCTCGGCCGGCCGCCCGGTGATCGTGCCCGACCTGCCGGGCCACGGCTCCAGTCCGGCGCCCGCCGACGCGGCGTCCGCCACTCCCGAAGCGATCGCCGGGGAACTGGCGCGGGCCGTCGGCGCTTCGGCCGAACTGTCCGAAGTGGACGTCATCGGCTACTCGCTCGGCGCACGGCTGGCCTGGGAACTGCCCGAACTCCTTCCCGTGCGGCGGCTGGTGCTGGGCGGGATCAGCCCGATGGAGCCGTTCGGTGCCATCGACGTCGAGGCCGCGCTGGCCTACGCCACCGGCGGGAAGCTGCCCGGCGACCCGCTGACCGCGATGATCGCGCGGATGATCAGCGCGCCCGGCCGTGACCCGGTGGCGCTGTGCCGGTGCATCGAAGGGCTCCGGAGCGCGCCGTTCGCCCCGGCCGTCGGCACGCTCCGGGTACCGACTCGGTTCGTGGCGGGCAGGGACGATCCGGTCAGTCAGGGCGTCGAACAGCTGCTGGCGCTGGTGCCGGGCAGCGATCTGGTCACCGTGCCCGGCGATCACGGCGGCGCGTTGCGCGGGGCGAAGTTCAAGGCCGCCGCCCTGGAGTTCCTCGGCGCGTTCTGAAGCTGCTGAAGGGGACTTTCGTCTCATCCGATGCGAGGAAAGTCCCCTTCAGCTCAGCCGCCGTCACCAGGTGCCGTCGGGGTTCACCGCCTTGTCCAGCCACAGGTGTTCCACGGCGGCCCGCACCTCCGCGCCGTGCTCGGTGAACAGCCGCAGCGCGCCCAGGTTGTCCTCCAGCTGAGCGAGGCGGCTCACTCCGAAAAGGACGTTCGCCACCGGCGGATAGGCGAGACAGAAAGCGATGGCGAGTTGCGACGCGGTGACGCCGAACTCCGCGGCGATCCCGCTGAGCACACCGGCGGCGTCCATAATGGACTCGCGGATCCCGCCGACGTCCGCGCCGATCTTGCGGGTCGGCAAGCGGTTGCCCAGCAGCACCCCGCCTTCGAAGATGTCCGACGCCTGCAACGCCAGCCGCCCCGAGGCGAAATGCTTGGCATAGAACGGCCCTTCGGCCATGGACCGGCGGACCACGCTGTACTTCAGCTGCGCGAAAACCGGCCCCGGCAGCCCTTCGGCGTCAGCGAACTCCAGCGCACGGTCGAGATCCGCAACGGCCCAGTTGTTGACGCCCCAGCCGCCGAACCGGCCGGCGTGGATCTGCTCGGCCACCTCGGTGACGATCCGCGGCACGTCCGGCGGTTCGAAGTAGTCGCCGACGACCACGACGTCGGCGCGCTCGACGCCGACCCGGCCGAGCGCCGTTTCCAGCTGCTGCGCGAAACCCGTGCGCGGATAGTCCCACAGCCACAGTTTCCCGCACAGCTGGTAGTGCTCGCGGCGCACTCCGGCGGCCCGGACCGCCTTCCCGAAGATCACGTCGGTCCGGGAACCCTCGGCGTGCGGGCCCATGTCGTAGTGCGCCACGTCGAAGAGTGTCACACCCGCGTCCACGGCCGCCCGGATGAGGCGGACCGCGTCGTCGAACTCCATCCGGTCCCAGGTGTTCCACGAGCCGAGGCCGAACACCGATGTGGTGATCCCGCCCTCGCCGAGCTGCCGCACCGGCACGGTGTCTTTCTCGTTCACAGGATTTCCTTTCGCTGGCAACGGAAACCAGTTTTAGTCTACGATCGTAGAATGAACAAGAGAACCGTGGTGGTGACCGGCGGCGCGAGCGGAATCGGCCGCGCCGCGGCCGAAGCGTTCGCGGCCGAAGGCGACAGGGTCGTCGTGGCCGACATTTCGGGCGACGCGGCGCGGGACGTCGCGCGGGAACTCGGCGTCGACCACGTCGAGGTCGACATCTCCGATCCCACGTCGGTGGACGCGGCCGTCGCCGCAGTCACCGGGCGGACGGGACCGATCGACGTCCTGGTGAACAACGCGGGCCTCGCCGGCGGAGGCGGCCCGCTCACCGCGCTCGACGTCGAGGTGTTCGACCGGTGCGTGCGGGTCAACTTCCGGGGGACGTTCCTCATGACCCGGGCGGTCGGCGCGCACATGATCGCGGCGGGCACGCGTGGGGCGATGGTGAACATCTCCTCGATCGGCGCCCGCCAGCCCACGCCCGGCCTCGGCCACTACGAGGCGACCAAGGCCGCCGTCGACGCGCTCACCCGGTCGGCCGCCCTCGAACTCGCCCCGCACGGAATCCGCGTCAACGCCGTCGCCCCCGGCCCGGTGCTCACGCCGATGACGGCCGGATTCGCGTCCGACAGCGCCGCCCGCCAGGCATGGGAGGCCCGGATCCCCTTGGGCTCCATCGCGTCGGTGGCGGACGTCGTGCCGTCGGTGCTCTTCCTCGCTTCGTCCGACGCCCGCCACATCACCGGCGCCTGCCTCCAGGTCGACGGCGGCCAGCTGCTCGTCTGAGTCCGTTGTGGACTATCCGGAGTGGACGATCTGCCCGGCGGTGACGGTGGTCTCCACCTCGACCCCGGGCAGGTCGGCGGGCGCGATTTCGAGCGGATTCGCCGACAGCACACAGAAATCGGCGACCTTGCCGACCGACAGCGAGCCCTTCCAGCTCGCCGTGCCGTCCTGCGCCGCGGCAGCTGTGGTGTAGCACCGCAGCAGACGCGTCATCAGCGCCGGATCGGGGCCGTTGGCGCCCAGCAGCCGGGCTGCGGCGGCCACGTGCACCCGCCAGTCCGGGGTCACCACCGGCGCGTCACTGCTGAGGGTGAGCGGCACGCCCGAGTCCAGCATCTCGCGCAGCGGCCACGCCTTCGCGGCGACGTCGGCGCCCATCGTCGTCGCCATGAGGTCGCCCATCGCGGCGGCGATCGCGGGCTGGGTGGTCAACCCGATGCCCCGCGAGGCCATCCGCGCGAGCTGCTCCGGGGTCACAAGGTCGCCGTGCACGACATGGTCTCCGCGCCTCAGCGCACCGAGCGCCGCCTCGATGCTCCGATCGCCCGTGGCGTGCACCCCGACGGACATCCCGGCCTCGTGCGCCAGCCTGATCATCGCGGTCATGTTCCGCTCGCGGGCGGTGTCGTCGGCGCCGTCGACGAGCAGGTGGCCGTGAGTCCCGTCGGCGTAGCAGTGCCGCGTCCACGCCGAGCCCATCGGCGGAATGCCGTCGGCGAAGATCTTCACCCCGCTCACCTTGAGCCACAAGGGATCCGAGTCTGGAACCGATGTCGCGAGCCCGCGCGCGAAGTCGCCGAGCGAACTGGGACCGTCGAGCAGGCCGAACAGCCGCAGGACGGTGACCCGGGCCTTGAGCTGCCCCGCGTGCGCCATCGCCGCGTACTCGTCGAGCGTCTCCTGCGCGAAGCAGCCCGTCTCGCCCGGCCCCAGCCCCGGCTCGGTGTAGCTCGTGATCCCCAGCGACGCGCACAGTTCGCTGGCAAGCAGCAACGCCGCTTGCCGGTCGGCGGCGGTCGTCACCGGTTTCTCTTCGTATTCTATGAATCCGGCGTCGCCCATCAGCGTATGCGGCCAGCGCGCGCCGAGCCACGCCGCGTGCAGATGCGTGTCGTTGATCCCCGGCAACACGGTCCGCCCCGCCAGTTCGATGATCCGGGTGCGCGAACCGACGTGCGCCGAGACGTCGTCACCGACGGCGACGATCCGGCCGTCCCGCACGGCCAGCTCCCGCGCGACGGTCCCCAGCGAGTTGAAGGTGAGCACCGTGCCACCCCGGACCACCAGCGACGCGGGACGAATTCGTTGAGATGGCAAGGTTCCTCCCGGGCCATGGACTTTTTCTTCCACGAATGTAGACTAACCGCACACTCAACGGCGAGAGCGGAGACGAAGATCCATGCCGCTTCCCACGACCACCGAAGCCGCGGTGCTCACCGAACACGGCACCGCGCTGTCCCTGCGGGAACTCCCCCTTCCCGGCACGCTCGAACCCGGCGCCGCACTGGTCCGGGTCACCTGCACTACCCTGTGCGGCACGGACGTACACCTCTGGTCCGGCGAGATGACCTTCCCCGGCATGCTCCCGATGGTGCTCGGTCACGAGATGGTCGGCGAGGTCGTCGCCACCGGCGAAGGCACCACCGACACCCTCGGCCGGGACATCGTGCCCGGTGACCGCGTCGGCTGGTCGGAGGCCACCTGCGGGAAATGTCACGGCTGCGCGATCCTGCGCGAACCCGTGGCGTGCGCGAGCCGGGGCTACGGTTTCCTCCAGCGGGCGGACGAATTCCCTTACGCCACCGGCGGTCTCGTCCGGTACTGCTACGTGACGCCGCGCGCGGCCAAACTGCTGCTGCCAGGGGAGGTCAAGGACACCTGGGCCTCGATGTCCGGCTGCGCTGGCAAAACCGTGTTGCGCGCGTTCGCCCGGTGCGGCGGCGTCCGGCCCGGGGCGACCGTCGTCGTCCAGGGCGCGGGCGCGCTCGGCGTGTTCGCCACCGCCGTCGCCCGGATTTCCGGCGCGGGCACGGTGATCACCGTCGGCGGTCCCGCGGACCGGCTCGAAACCGCGAAGAAGTTCGGTGCCACCGCGACGATCCCGGTCTACACCGAGCCCGCCGACCGGATCGAGCGGGTCCGCGAGCTGACCGGCGGCCGCGGCGCGGATCACGTCTTCGACTTCGCCGGCGGTCCGACCATCGGCGAGGAGGCCGTCGGGTTCGCGGCCCAGCGCGGCACCGTCGCGATCGTCGGCTCGACCGGGCCACGGCCCTCCCCCGTGCCGCTGGGCACGGTCATGGGCAAGGAACTCACCGTCGTCGGCTCGCTCAACGGCGACATCGCCGACTATCACCGTTCGGTGGAGTTCTTCCGCACGTTCACCGGCCGGATGCCGTGGGACGAGCTGTTCAGCGCGCCCGTCGGCCTCTCCGGCGCCTCCGGCCGTGTCGAGTCGATGTCCCGGCTCGAAGAGCTCAAGGCCGTCATCGATCCCCGCCTTCCTTAGGAGTTCCCATGTCCGTGATTCCCCAACGCAGTATCGGCAGGGACGGCCCGCGTACCGGCGTGCTGGCCCTCGGCTCGTGGCACACCTACGACCGGATGGACTTCCGCGAGGCCGTCACCCTGCTGCGGACCGCGGTCGACGCCGGGATCACCCTGTTCGACGTCGGTGTGTACGGCATCCCCGGCGGCGAGCCGGTGTTCACCGACGTGCTGTTCTCCGCGATGGTGCGCGCGGCCGGGCTCAAGCGCGACGATTACCTGCTGTCCTCGAAACTCTGGCTCGAAGGGTACCCCGGGCACAGCCTGCGCGGGCAGCTCGAGAACGCGCTTTTCCGGGCCGGGACCGACCACGCCGATCTCGTCGTCCTCGGCGATCTGCGGCGCGACGACACCGGCCTGCACCAGCTCGTGCTGGATCTCGACGAGCTGCGCCGGGCCGGGCTGATCCGGCAGTGGGGCGTGAACAACTGGTCCGCCACGACGATCCGGGCACTGCACGAGTTCGCACGGGCTGAGAACGTGCCGGGACCCGCGCTCGCTCAGCTGAAGTACAGCGTGGCCCGACGGTCCATTCCGGACGGTCGGCCGTTCGCTTCGGTGTTCGGCGAACTCGGCGTTTCCCTGCAGTCCTCGGACATCTTCGAGGGCGGCGTGCTACTGGGCAAGACGGCGGGTGCCCGCCAGATCGGCCGCGATCCCGGCGGGGTCCGCGGCCGCATCGCCGAATCCGCTGTCCAGGTGGCCGAAATCGCCGAGAAGCTGGGTACCACCGCGGCGCGGTTCTGCCTCGCCTTCACGCTCACCCATCCCGCGAACACCACGACGTTGTTCGGGGCCACCAGCACCGAGCAGCTGAAGGACAACCTCGGCGCGGTCGACCTCGTCGAGCGCGTCGGCGCCGCCGAACTGCGGGCACTGGCGGAGCCGCTGTGGGCGGATCGCGACGTGGTCGATCCGGAGGGGCCATGAGCGAAGCTTGCGAGCGAATCATAGATATCACGCGCCAAAAGAAATCAGACACTGTCTCGCGAAGCGAGGCGATCGCGTGAGTGCGTTGGATCCGGAGCTGGCCGAGGCGTTGCGGGACCTTCCCGACGGCCCCGCGCTGGGCGCCGATTCCCTGCCCGCCATCCGCGCGGCGCTGCGTGAGAACAATCCCGGCTGCGCGGAAGCCGTCGGCGAGCGCGATCTGGTCTGGGAAGACCGGCTCGTGCCCGGCGCCGACGTCGCGGTCACCGTCCTGCGGCCCAGAGTCCTGACGCCGGGCGCGCCGGGGTTCTACAACATCCACGGCGGCGGGATGGTGATGGACGACCGGTTCGCCGATCTGCCGCGGATGGTCGGTCTCGTCGAGGAGTTCGGGTTCGTCACGGTCACCGTCGAATACCGGCTGGCGCCCGAGCACCCGCATCCCGCGCCGATCGAGGACTGCTACGCGGGTCTGGCCTGGATGGCGGACAACGCCGCCGAACTCGGATTCGACCCGGCGAAACTCGTCGTGGGCGGTGGCAGCGCGGGCGGCGGCCTCAGCGCCGGTGTCGCCCTGCTGGCCAGGGACCGCGGTGGTCCGGCGCTGGCCGGTCAGCTGCTGCTGTGCCCGATGCTCGACGACCGCAACGACTCACCGTCCACTGTGGAATACGGGGACAGCGGCGTCTGGACGCGGGCGGGCAACGCGTTCGGCTGGCACTCACTGCTGGACGGGCAGACCTCGGAGTACGCCGCGCCCGCCCGCGCCACCGACCTCGCCGGCCTGCCACCCGCCTTCATCGAGGTCGGCGCCGTCGAGATCTTCCGCGACGAGGACATCGACTACGCGCGACGGCTCTGGCAGGCGGGCGTGCCGGCGGAACTGCACGTCTGGGCGGGCGCCTACCACGGCTTCGACCGGTTCGCGCCCACGGCGGAGGTGACCAAGGCGGCGCTGGCCGCCCGGTCCTCCTGGCTCCGCCGCGTCCTGGGCGCTACCGGCCCGGGTGTTATCGGCTCAGCATGAACCGCGCCGCGCGCTCGCCGACCAGGACGGCGGGAGCGTTGGTGTTCCCGGTGGTCACCGTCGGCAGCACCGACGCGTCGGCGACCCACAGCCCGCCGATCCCGCGCACCCGCAGTTCGGGATCGACCACCGCGTCCTCTCCGGTGCCCATGCGGCAGGTCCCGACCTGGTGGTGGTAGGTGATGGCGGTGCGGCGCACGTACTCGCGGACGTCGTCCCCGGGTTCGGGATACAGTTCGCGCGCGCCCCATTCCTCCGCCAGGGCCGGGGCCCGGCCGATCTCCCGGCACTGCTCGACGGAAGCGACGAGGCTCTCGAAGTCGGCGGGCTCGGCCAGCGCCGCGAGGTCGATGAGCGGGGCGTCGTCCGCGTCCGGTCCACTCAGCCGGAGGCTGCCCCGGCTCAGTGGCGAAACCATGCCCGCCATGAGGGAGAATCCCGTTGCCGGGCCGGTCATCCACGATTCGTACATCGGCACGCTGAAGTGGATCGGCTGCGTGTCCGGCACGGCCAGGCCCGGCCTGCTGCGCCAGAACAGATGCGTCTGGGTGACCGAACGTCCCGGCGCCGGGGGTTCGACCTCGCGCCGGTCGGTCGTGAAGATCACCGGCGACAGCAGGTGGTCGTGCAGGTTCCGGCCCACGCCGGGCAGATCGGCGACGACGTCGATGCCGAGCGCGGCGAGTTCGTCCGCCGGGCCGACGCCGCTGCGCAGCAGGATCGCGGGCGAGGCCAGCGCGCCCGCGGCGAGCACCACCCGGTCGGCACGCCAGCGCCGGGGCTTGCCGCCGATCTCGGCCACGACGCCTACCGCCTTGGTACCCTCGAACAGCAGGCGGTGCACCAGCGCTCCCGTGTGGACGGTCAGCGTGCCCGACCCCAGCAGCGGCTGGGCATAGGCGAGCCAGGTGGTGAGCCGCTTTCCGTTCCGTAGCGTGATGCGCTGCACGGAAACGCCGTCGAGCCGCTCGCCGTTGTAGTCCGGGTTGAACGGCAGCCCCACCGCCATTGCGGCGTCCACAATGGACTTCTGGATCGGGTGCAGCGGCTCGTTCGGGACGACGTCGAGGAGATCCTTTTCGATGTCCTCGAACACCGGCCGCACATCGGACCATGCCCAGCCCGGTATCCGCCAGCTGTCGTAGTCGTGCGGTGCCCCGCGCACCCAGATCATCGCGTTGAGCGCGTGCGAGCCGCCGAGCACCTTGCCGCGGGGCAGATGCAGCCTGCGGTTCGCCGCGTGCCGCTGCGGCACCGTGTAGAGGTCCCAGTCCTCCGGCCCGTGCCACAGCTCCCCCGCCCGCGAAGGGTCGTGGATCGCCGGATTCGCGTCCACGCCACCCGCTTCGAGCAACGTCACCCGGGCACCCGCGTCGGCCAGCCGCCGCGCGAGGACCGACCCCGCCGAACCCGCGCCCACCACAATCACGTCCATGGTCCCAGCCTCGCAACCCGGCCGCGCGGCACGTCCGTTCCGGGAAGATCCCTTCGCTGGGCGACAATCGGCGTGCCTTGGCGGACAAGACCGGGATAGCGGCGTCCGCCGATACTCGATCACCACAAGGGTCCGTGCGATCCGCCGGTCGAGGAGGAACTCGGGATGACCACACGCCTGTTCATCGACGGACAGTGGACCACGGCGGGCGGCGGCGCCATCGCGACCCTCGACCCGGCCACCGGCAAGGTGCTCGAAGAGGTGGGCACGGCGTCGCGGTCCGATGTCGACGCCGCCGTCGGCGCCGCGCGCCGGGCGTTGACCGCGCCCGAGTGGGCCGGGCTGCTACCGGTCCAGCGGGCCACGCTGCTGTTCCGCCTCGCTGATCTGGTCGACGCGCACCACGAAGAGCTGGCGGCGCTCGAAACCCGCGACCAGGGGCAGCCGATCGGGATCTCCCGCCAGGTGAGCGTGACGGGTACGGCCGAGCATCTGCGGTACTTCGCCGGATGGGTCACCAAGATCCAGGGCACGACCAACCCGGTGTCGTTCCCGGACACCCTGCACTACACCCGCCGCGAGCCGGTCGGGGTCAACGCGCTCATCACGCCGTGGAACTTCCCGCTGATGATCCTGGCCTGGAAGCTCGCGCCCGCGCTGGCCACCGGCAACACCGTGGTGATCAAGCCGAGCGAGGTCACGCCGCTGACCAGTATCCGGCTGGTCGGACTCGCGCACGAAGCGGGATTCCCGCCCGGGGTGGTCAATCTGGTCACCGGGGACGGTTCGGTCGGCGCCATGCTCAGCGCGCATCCGGACGTCGACCACCTGTCCTACACCGGCTCGACCGCAGTCGGGAAGCTCATCACCGCCGCGAGCGCGGAGTCGAACCTCAAGCGCCTCACCCTGGAACTC
Organism: Amycolatopsis sp. NPDC059027; assembly: GCF_042739735.1. NCBI lineage: Bacteria > Bacillati > Actinomycetota > Actinomycetes > Pseudonocardiales > Pseudonocardiaceae > Amycolatopsis > Amycolatopsis sp. NPDC059027. The sequence goes on from NZ_JBHYIK010000009.1 coordinate 168,653, forward strand.
GGCGGGAAGGCCCCGAGCATCATCGCCCGCGACGCCGACATCGACGCGGCGGTCGCGGGCAACCTCGCCGGGGCGACGCTGAACACCGGCCAGGTCTGCGCCGCGTACACGCGGTTCTACGTCGACCGGAAGCGCGAGCAGGAGTTCGTCGGGAAGCTCGCCGAAGGCCTGGGCGGCCTGCGCCTCGGGCCGGGCCTCGACGAATCCACGCAACTGGGCCCGCTCGTGTCGGCCAAACACCGCGAGCACGTCGACTTCCTCGTCTCGACCGGTCGCGAACAGGGCGCGGAGCTGGTCACCGGCGGACAGTCCGTCGACGGCGACGGCTATTTCTACGCACCGACCCTGTTCGCCGGCGTCGGTGACGACATGACGATCATGCGGGAAGAGATCTTCGGCCCGGTCCTCGCGGTCACGCCCTATGACGACGAGGACGAACTGCTCGCCCGCGCGAACGACACGGAGTATGGGCTCGCCGCGACGGTGTGGACGCGGGACATCGGTACGGCGCAACGGTTTTCGGACGGGATCCGGGCCGGCGCGGTGTTCGTCAACATGCCGCCGATCCCGGACATGGCGGCGCCTTGGGGCGGCTACAAGGCGTCCGGCTGGGGCCGCGAGATGGGCCCGTGGGCACTGGACGCCTACACCGAGACGAAGTCCGTGTGGCTGCACTACGGCCGCTGACCGGGCCACCGACCCCAGGATCGTATATCATTTCGGATATGTTGTTCGAGCACCAGGCAGGAACTCAGCCATGACCAGCGCGTCTCCCCTTCCCGAGCGGCCCGGCAAGATCATCGCGCTGCACCTCAACTACCCGTCGCGGGCGGCGCAGCGCGGACGTACCCCGGCCCAGCCGAGCTACTTCCTCAAGCCGCCCACGTCCGTAGCCGCGAGCGGTGCCGCGCTGGAACGCCCGGCGGGCACCGAACTGCTCGGGTTCGAGGGCGAGATCGCGCTGGTGATCGGCACCGCGGCCCGCCGCGTCAGCCCCGAGGAGGGCTGGTCGCACGTCTCCGGCGTCACCGCCGCGAACGACTTCGGCGTGTACGACCTCCGCTACGCCGACAAAGGTTCGAATCTGCGCTCGAAGGGCGGCGACGGCTTCACCCCGCTCGGCCCGTCGGTCCTTCCCGCCGACGCCGTCGACCCCGCCGCGCTGCGCGTGCGCACCTGGGTCAACGGCGAACTCGTCCAGGAGGACACCACCGGCGATCTGCTGTTCGGCTTCGGGCGGCTGGTCGCCGACCTCTCCCAGCTCATCACCCTCGAACCCGGCGACGTCGTCCTCACCGGCACGCCCGCGGGCGCGTCGGTTGTCCAGCCGGGCGACGTCGTGGAGGTCGAAGTGGACGGTGGCGGGCTGTCCACCGGACGTCTGGTGACCCCGATCGTCGCCGGGACCGTCCCCTTAGGATCGTACGGAGCACTGCCCCGTGTGGACGGTCAACAGCGCGCGGATGCCTACGGGACAACGCAACCCGGGTTCGTCCTCACCGAGGATCTCCGAAAGCGACTCGAAAGTGTCGGCGTGGCGACGCTTTCCGCGCAGTTACGCAAACGTGGCTACGACAACGTGTCGATCGACGGCCTCACCTCGACGAAGCCGGGCGCACGGCTGATCGGCCGCGCGCGGACGTTGCGCTACATCCCGCACCGCGAAGACCTCTTCCGTGAGCACGGCGGCGGCTACAACGCCCAGAAGCGCGCGTTCGACGCGCTCGAACCCGGCGACATCCTGGTGATGGAGGCCCGTGGCGAGCGCGGCACCGGCACCGTCGGCGACATCCTCGCGCTGCGTGCGCAGGTCAAGGGCGCGGCGGGGATCGTCACCGACGGCGGAGTCCGCGACGTCGCCGCGGTCGCCGCGCTCGACATCCCGACCTACCACGCCGGGGCGCATCCCGCGGTGCTCGGCAGGCGGCACGTGCCATGGGACGTCGACGTGACCGTCGCCTGCGGAGGCGCGTCGGTGTGTCCGGGCGACGTCGTCGTCGGGGACGCCGACGGCCTGCTCGTCATCCCGCCGCGGCTCGTCGAAGAGGTGGTGGACGCGGCGATCGAGCAGGAGCGCCAGGAGGCGTTCATCGCCGAACAGGTGGCCGCGGGCGAGCGCGTCGAGGGGCTCTACCCGATGGACGAGAGCTGGAAGGCGAGGTACGCCGCATGGCAGCCGAAGCCATGAATTCGCACGCGATGAGCAAATCGCAGATCGCCTACCAGTGGATCAAGGCCCGCATCCACGACGGCACCTTCTCCCCCGGCTACCGGCTCGTCCTCGGCCAGATCGCCCAGGAACTCGGCGTCAGCGTGGTGCCGGTCCGCGAGGCGATCCGGATGCTGGAGGCCGAGGGACTGGTGACCTTCGAACGCAATATCGGCGCGCAGGTCGCGATGGTCGACGAGACCGACTACCAGCACACGATGCAGACCCTCGCACTGGTCGAGGGTTACGCCGCCGCGCTCGCCTCCGAGGTGTCACCGCCGGAAGTGCTCGAAAAGGCGAAGGCGCTCAACGCCGAGCTGGCGGACTGCCTCGACCACTTCGAGCCGAACCGGTTCACCGCGCTCAACCGCGAGTTCCACGCCGTGCTGTTCGGCCCCTGCCCCAACCCGCAGGTGCTGGACCTGGTCACCCGCGGCTGGAACCGGCTGTCCGGGCTGCGCAGCTCGACGTTCACCTTCGTCCCCGGCCGCGCGAAGGAATCGGTGGCCGAGCACGAAAAGATCCTCGGCCTGCTCGAACGCGGCGCGCCCGCGCACGAGATCGAACTGGCCGTCCGCGAACACCGGCTGGCGACCCTGCACGCCTTCCAGGCGTACCAGGCCGAACGCCATTCATAGCACTGTGCCGATAGATACCAAACCGACCGAAAGTAAGTGGTTCCCGCAGGTCCGTCCGGTTTCTTTGCCGGCTTACTTTCCGTCTCATTGGTAAGAGACCCAGGAGGAAGTCCATGCGTTTCCGCGCAGATCCCCAGTCGATCCGGGGTTCGATCGCGCCGCTGATGACCCCGTTCACCGCCGAGGGCGCCGTCGACCACGACGGGCTGGCGAACCTGGTGCGGTGGCAGCTGGCGGCGGGGTCGCACGGCATCTCGATCGGCGGCTCCACCGGAGAACCCGGCGCGCAGACGATCGCCGAACGCGCCGAGGCGATCCGCACCGTCGCCGCCGAGGTCGGCGATCGCGTCCCGTTCGTGCCCGGCACCGGATCGGCGAAACTCGACGAGACGCTCGAACTCACCGCCATCGCGGCCGAGGCCGGTGCCGACGCGGTGCTCGTCATCACGCCGTACTACGCCCGCCCCACCCAGGAAGCGCTTTATACCTGGTATCGCACCGTCGCGCGGGAATTCCCCGATCTGCCGATCGTGGCCTACAACGTGCCGAGCCGGACCGCGGTGGACATCGCTCCGGAAACGGTCGCCCGGCTGTTCCGCGAACTCGACAACTTCGCCGGGATCAAAGAGACCACAAAGGACTTCGAGCACTTCTCCCGGGTACTGCACCTGTGCGGCAAGGAACTGCTGGTGTGGTCCGGGATCGAGCTGCTCTGCCTGCCGCTGCTGGCGCTCGGCGGCGCCGGGTTCGTCAGCGCGACCGCCAACATCGCGCCCGCGGCCTGCGCGCGGATGTACCAGGCCTGGCAGGAAGGCGACCTCGACCTCGCCCGGGAAATCCACTATGGACTCCACCCGCTGGTGGATCTCCTTTTCGTGGAAACGAATCCCGCGCCGGGCAAATGGGTGCTCGAACACCGTGGGCTGATCGGGTCCGGGCTGGTCCGGCCGCCGCTGATCGCCCCGGGCGACGCCGGCGTCGCCCGGATCAAGGACCTGATGGCCCAGGGCGAGGCCTATCTCAGCCCGGTCGACGGCTTCACCGTGAAAGGAAAGTAGGCATGGCGAAGCACCACATCCCCGAGAACCTGCCCTCCCGGATCCAGCACTACATCGGCGGCGAACTCGTCGACAGCGTCTCCGGGAAGACGTTCGACGTGCTCGACCCGGTGTCCAACCAGGCCTACGTGACGGCCGCCGCCGGACAGGCCGAGGACGTCGACCGCGCCGTGGCCGCGGCGCGGAAGGCGTTCACCGAGGGACCGTGGCCCGGCCTGCTGCCGCGTGCGCGCGCCCGGATCCTGAACCGGATCGCCGACGCCGTCGAGGCACAGGACGCGCGGCTGGCGGAACTGGAGACCTTCGACACCGGCCTCCCGATCACCCAGGCACTCGGCCAGGCCCAGCGCGCGGCCGAGAACTTCCGGTTCTTCGCCGATCTGATCGTCGCGCAGGCCGATGACACCTACCGGGTGCCGGGACGGCAGGTGAACTACGTGCACCGCAAGCCCGTCGGCGTCGCCGGGCTGATCACCCCGTGGAACACGCCGTTCATGCTGGAGAGCTGGAAACTCGCGCCCGCGCTCGCCTCCGGCTGCACCGTGGTGCTCAAACCCGCCGAGTTCACGCCGCTTTCGGCGAGCCTGTGGGCGGAGATCTTCCGCTCAGCCGGGTTGCCTGACGGGGTTTTCAACCTCGTCAACGGTTTCGGCGAGGAAGCGGGCGACGCGCTGGTCAAACACCCGGACGTCCCGCTGATCTCGTTCACCGGCGAGTCCGCGACCGGGCAGACCATCTTCCGCAGCTGTGCCGCCGGGCTCAAGGGCATGTCGATGGAGCTGGGCGGGAAATCCCCGGCCATCGTGTTCGCCGACGCCGATCTCGGCGCCGCGATCGACTCGACGTTGTTCGGGGTGTTCTCCCTCAACGGCGAACGCTGCACCGCGGGCAGCCGGATCCTCGTGGAGCGCCCGGTCTACGAAGAGTTCTGCACCCGGTATGCGGAACGGGCGCGGAACATCGTCGTCGGCGATCCACACGACCCGGTGACCGAGGTCGGCGCGCTGGTGCACCCGGAGCACTACGAGAAGGTCATGAGCTACGTCGAACTCGGCAAGTCCGAGGGGCGGCTGCTCGCCGGCGGCGGCCGTCCGTCCGGTTTGGACACCGGGAACTACGTGGCGCCCACGGTGTTCGCCGACGTGCCTGCCGACGCGCGGATCTTCCAGGAGGAGATCTTCGGCCCGGTCGTCGCGATCACCCCGTTCGACACCGAAGAGGAAGCGCTTTCCCTGGCCAACGGCGTCAAGTACGGCCTGGCCGCCTACCTGTGGACCTCGGACCTGAACCGGGCGCACAGCTTCGCGCAGTCGGTCGAGGCGGGCATGGTCTGGCTCAACTCGCACAACGTCCGCGACCTGCGCACGCCGTTCGGCGGCGTCAAGGCGTCGGGCCTCGGGCACGAGGGCGGCTACCGCTCGATCGATTTCTACACCCATCAGCAGGCGATCCACGTGACGCTCGGCGCCGTGCACACCACGCGCTTCGGAGTCCAGAAAGGACAGTCATGACCGCGACACCGCCGGACGTGATCCGCTGCGCCTACGCCGAGTTCGTCGTCAGCGACCTCGCCGCGTCCCGCGCGTTCTACGTCGACGTACTCGGGCTGGTCGTCACCCGCGAGGACGACGACGCGATCTACCTGCGCGCTTTCGAGGAGTACCTGCACCATTCCCTGGTGCTGCGCAAGGGAAGCACGCCCGCGCTCGCCGTACTCGCCTATCGGGTGCGCACCCCTGCCGACCTCGATCTCGCCGAGGCGTACTACCGGGAACTGGGCGTCCGGGTGGAACGCCGTCCGGCGGGCGCGACCCGCGGGATCGGCGAGGCGGTACGGATCGTGGACCCGCTGGGCTTCCCGGTGGAGTTCTTCCACGAGGCCGAGCACGTCGAACGGTTCACCCAGCGCTACGACGTCCACGGCGCGGGCGCACTGTCCCGTTTGGACCATTTCAACATCTGCACCCCGGACGTCCCGGCCGCCCGCCGGTACTACGAAGGACTCGGTTTCCGGGTGTCGGAGGACATCCAGGACGACCAGGGCACCGTCTACGCCGCCTGGATGTTCCGCAAACCGACGGTGCACGACGTCGCGCTGACCGGGGGTGACGGGCCGCGCCTGCACCACGTCGCCTTCGCCGGCCACGAACGACACCAGATCCTGCACATCTGCGATCACCTCGGCGCGCTCCGCAAGTCCGGCATGATCGAGCGGGGCCCGGGCCGCCACGGTGTGTCGAACGCGTTCTACCTCTACCTGCGCGACCCCGACGGGCACCGCATCGAGATCTACACGCACGACTACTACACGGGCGACCCGGACAACCCGGTCATCACCTGGGATGTGCACGACAACCAGCGGCGCGACTGGTGGGGCAATCCGGTGGTGCCGAGCTGGTACGCCGAGGCATCACCCGTGCTGGACCTCGACGGCTCGGTCCAGCCACTGGTGGTCCGCTCCGACGCACGCGAGGCCGACGTCACGATCGGCGCGGACGGCTTCTCCTACACGTCCGAACAGCAGGGTTTCAAGCTGGGCCAACAGGTCTGAGATCCCGGCGGTCGAGCGCCCCAATGTGGTGGACCGCCCCGGGTTTCATGGAGGCTGTTGCCTTCATGAAACCCGGTCACGCCGCTACGGGCGGTGGTGACCGGTGGGTCTGCTCGTACTCCAGCGGCGGGGTGTTCCCGCACCAGGAGTGGAGCCGAACATTATTGTACCAGTAAACCCAATCACTGGTCGCGACAGTTACCTCGGAAACACTATTCCATGGCCCACCCCTCGTGATGACTTCTTT
>NZ_JBHYIK010000010.1:0-22467 GCF_042739735.1 Amycolatopsis sp. NPDC059027
TTTGTTTTTCATGCTGATGTAGATCCCCCGGGAGGTCGCCCGCGCCCGGCCCGCGGGCGGGGGGGGCGCCCACGTGCTGTCGTCGTCCGGCCCCACCCCCCCCCCCGCCAACACCTCGGCGCCGACCGTCACCGCCGCCGCGGCCAAGACCGACCCGAGTGCCGCTCCCGGTTCCGCGAACTCCGGTATCGGCACCGCGCCCGGCGCCAACCGCCAGCCCAGCAAGCCCGCCCCGTCCGAAGCGCCCGGCAGCATGCCGGTCGACAACCCGGCCGACCACAAGGACGTCAACTGCGGTCCCATCGACCCGGCCCAGAAGGACTCCCAGAATCTTCTCGCCGAGAGCACTCCGGCCGGGACCGTGGGCTGCACCGAGGTGTTCAACGTCATGGACGAGTACAAGAAGTACCCGGTCGACCCGCAGGGCGGCACCATGCGCGAAGCCAAGCTGGCTTCGGGCTGGACCTGCGCCATGGTCCCGCATGCCACGATGAAGAGCACCACCATCGTCGCCTGCAACAAGGGCGGCCTGTCGTTCCGCTCCGAGCCCGCGAAGTAAGCGCCGCCCGATCGGCGTAATCCGTGCCGGGTGGCAAGCCGGCATCCGTTGTGATGATTCGGCGGTGTCGCGCTCCCATGCTGTTGACCAGCGGTTCTAGGTTGATCGCATGGAAGCGCGAAAGGCGACGCCGCAGGCCAAGGAACTAGGCAATGACCTGCGGCGCGCCCGGCTCGCGGCCGGGCTGACCGAAGCCCAGCTCGCGCGGAAGCTGGGCTGTTCGGCCAGCAAGATCTCCCGCATCGAACACGGACTGCGGGGGATCGAAGAGTTCGACCTCATCCGGCTACTGGCCTTCTGCGGCGTATCCGGCGACGAAATCCGGCGGCTCAGGGACCTGGCGAGGGAAGCCGACGACCCGTACCGCCTCCGGCCGCACCACGATCAGCTGCCGGATGAGCTGAGCACCCTCGTCACCCACGAGACCACAGCCACCGGCATCACCCTGTACGAATCACAGCTGGTTCCGGGAATTCTCCAGACTGAGGACTATGCCCGTGCCGTGTTCCGGCACAACGGCACCCACGACGAGCACAACATCGAGATCAGGGTCAAAGCCCGGATCGCCAGGCAGAGCCTTATCCGCCAACGCGAACACCCTGTGTTCGACTTCTTCATGCACGAACATGTCCTGCGTTCCATCATCGGCGATGCGCAGGTCATGCATGAACAAATGCTGCACCTGGTGCTAGCCGGGCATCGCACGGATTGCAATATCCGAGTAGTCCCAGCCGCCGCTTTCCCGTCGGGGATCTTTCCTCCCTTCAGGTTGATGAAATACCAGAATCACAAGCCGATCGTTTACAACGAGACCTACACCGCGAGCGTGTTTCTCAAAGAGCCAGCCGACGTGGACGCGCACCGAGCTGTGCTGTCACGGGTGGCCGGAGCCGCGCTGGATGCGAGACAATCCCAGGAGATGCTTGCCACCCTGGCAAGCGACTACGACGTTCTGAGGACTGATCATGACTCTAGTCGAGCAGGCACGTCTGACCTGGCGTAAGAGCAGCCACAGCGGTAGCGGGAACGGCGACTGCATCGAGGTCGCCTGGGTGAAGAGCAGCTACAGCGGCACTGGAAACGGCAACTGCGTCGAGATCGCAGCTCTTCCCGATCAGATCGCCGTCCGCGACTCCAAGGCCCCTGCTTCCGGCGCGCTCACCTTCCCCTCAACTGCCTGGCACTCCTTCCTCAGCTCGGTGCGCTGACGCAGGCCTCGGCCGCCGGGACCCCGGACCGCTGGTCGAGCAACGACCGCAGCCGATCGATCGTGGCCCGCACTTCGTTCTCCCACTCCCTCGTCTGGTCGTCCGCGTCGTTCGCGGCGTCCAGCTGGGCGAGGACCCAGGTGCGGATCAGCGCCGTTGGCTGCACACCGCGTTCCGCCGCCAACTTTCGCAACTCCTCGATCCTGTCCACCGGGATACGAACGCTGTACACCGCCGTCGGGCTCTTCGGCGGTGACACGCGAGACCAGGTGACATCGACATTGGGGTTCGCCTCGGCGTCTTCCGCCGCTTCCTCGATCCGCGTACGAAGCTCTTCATCCGTCATCACTGCACCACCCATATTCGTCGATAAATCTGCCGGATCCGTTTGTCACCCGGCCACGCCGTCGCGACATGCCAGACGCCCTGCGGCGGATGGCCCTCCGGTACAAGCACCACCACCAGAACCCGATCCATCCCGGCCGAATAGCCGATGACCCGGATCGACTCGCCGGTCCGCGAGGACGGATCCCGCGCTACCAGGCGATCCGGGTCGAGCGCGGCCTCGACCGCATGCTCGGGCTCGATATCGAGCGCACCCGGATAACGCAACGAGCGGCGCAGGTGCTCCGGATCCGGCACATGCACTGCCTCGAACGACAACTGATCGACGGGTATGCCGTCGTAAAGGTCTCCTCCCACACTTCAGACTGTAATACAGTGTACTACATCCCTCGAATCCGGGCAATGCATCACGCGCGACGGCGGCCGACCAGCAGCAACCACACGAAGTACGCCCCGCCCAAAGTCGCCGCGACGACCCCCACCGGCAGTAGCGACGCACCGAGAACGCGCTGCCCGAGGTAGTCCGCGGCGACCACGAGCAGCGCGCCGACGAAGGCCGAGGCCACGAGGTTCGGGCCGGGCAGGCGCGTCATCCGGCGGGCAAGTTGCGGGGAGATCAGCGCGACGAAGGGGATTGGGCCGACAGCGGCTGTCGCGGCGGCGACCAGCGCGACTGCCAGCAGCAGCAACAAATTCCGCATCCGGCCGACCGCGACGCCGACACCGGTCGCGGCGTCGTCGCCCATTTCCAGCATCCGCAGGGCGCGGCCGTTGACCAGCACCGCGGGCACCAGGATCACCATCGCGACCGCGAGCGGCACGAGGTAGTTCCAGTCGCGCCCGGCGAGGTCACCGACCAGCCACACCGTCGCGCGGGCGGCGTTTTCCTTGCTGGCCTTGACCAACAGGTACGCGTTGACGCCCGCCAGCACCGCGCTCATCGCGATCCCGAGCAGCACGAGTCGTGAACTCAACAGCCCATGCGGCGCGCACAGCGCGGCGACCACCACCATCGTGAGCAGACCGCCGCCGAGCGCGCCCAGCGAGACGAGCCCCGGCGCCGAGCCGACTACCAGGATCATCACGACGCCGCCGGTCGCGGACCCGGTGGTAAAGCCGATGATGTCCGGGCTGCCGAGCGGATTCCTTGTCAGCGTCTGGAAAACCGACCCCGCGAGCGCGAGCGCCGCTCCGACGAGGAGCGCGACCAGCACGCGTGGCAGACGTCCGGTGACGACCAGGTACTGCGCCTTCGTGCCCTGCCCGGCGAGCGTGCGGAGCACCTCGCCAGGGGTCATGTCGTAGTCGCCGGTACCGACCGAAAGGACGACCAAAGCCAGCGTCACCACCACGAGCGCCGCGACGACCACAATGGACCGTCGGTCGAGGCCTGCCTCACGCGAAACGACCGTCGTCATCGGCGCACCGCCTTGAGCCGTCGTGCCACGACGATGAACGCGATCCCGCCGACAACGTCCATCATCACGCCGACCTGGATCTCGCCCGGCGAACCAAGCACGCGGCCGAGCACGTCGCAGATGAGCAGCAACACCGGCGCGAGCAGGGCCGACAGCGGGAGCACCCAGCGTTCGTCCTGGCCGACCAGCAACCGTACGACGTGCGGGACCATCAGGCCGACGAACGCGATCGGGCCGCACGCGGCGGTCGCGGCCGCGGACAGCAGCCCGACGGCGACCATTCCGGCGAGCCGGGTGAACGCCGGATTCGCGCCGAGCCCGCGGGCGGTGTCCTCGCCGAGCGCGGTCGCGTTGAGCGGCCGCCCGAGCACCGCCGCAAGCACGACGCCGACCAGGAAGAACGGCACCAGTCCGGCCAGCGCGCCGAGGTCACGGTTGACCAGCGAACCGACCAGCCAGAACCGCATCTGCTCCAGGTTGTGCGTGTTGATCACCTGCAACGCCTGGTTGAGCCCGACGAAGACGGCCTGCACCGCGACCCCGGCGAGCACCAGCCGGATCGGGCTCGCCGCGCCGCCGATCACCGACACCAGCCAGGTGCCGAACAGCGCGCCGCCGAACGCGAACCAGATCAGCTGGTCCGGCGCGGTCACCGAGAACAACGCGGACCCGAGGACGATCGCGAACGCGGCGCCGTAGTTGATCCCGAGCAGTCCGGGGTCGGCGACCGGGTTGCGGGTGATCGCCTGCAGCAGCGCACCCGCGAGGCCGAGCGCCATGCCGACCACGACACCGACCACCGTGCGGGGCAGCCTGTCGTCGCGAATGACGACGTCGTCGAAGCTGCCGTCGTACGCGAAAAGACCGTGGAGAACGCTGCCGAGCGAGAGCGCGTTCGAGCCGAACCCGATGGACAGCAGGAACGCTGCCGCGAGCGCGAGCAGCGCTCCGACCAGCACCATTGTCCGCGTCGAGCCTCTGGTGCGCCCCTCGGTGACGCGTGCCATTGCCTGGACCATGGCTTTCACATTAAGGCAAGGCTAGCCTAAGGCTCGCATACTCCCCGGTAAGAAGGACGATCCCGATGAACAACCTGCCCACGCTGTCCCGCCGCGGTTTCCTCGCGGGCACCGCCGCGGCCGGCGCGATGACCCTGCTGAGCGCCTGCGGCTACACCGAGGACAAGCCGTCCGGCTCAGGGGGCGCGACGTGGACGTACACCGACGACCGCGGCCGGAAGCTCGACGGTGAGCGGCCTACCCGGATCGTCGCACAGGTGACGGCGGCCGCGGCGCTGTGGGACTACGGGATCCGGCCGATCGGCATCTTCGGCCCGTCGAAGCTGGCCGACGGCAAGCCGGACCCGCAGGTCGGCGGCGTCGATCTGAACGCCGTGACCTCGCTCGGGAACGTGTGGAACGAGTTCAACTTCGACAAGTTCGTCTCGCTGAACCCGCAGTTGCTGGTCAGCGTGATCTACCTCAAGCAGCAGATGTGGTATGTCCCGGACACGCAGGCCGACAAGGTCGACAAGGCGGCGCCGAGCGTCGGCGTCGGCCTGCAGGGCATCGCCATGCCGGAGGGAATCGCCAAGTTCGCAGCTTTGGCGAAGGCGCTCGGCGCAGACGTCGAGGCGCCCGCGGTGCAGCAGGCCCGCGCGAGTTTCGAGCAGGCCGACGCGGCGCTGGGCGAGGCGATCAAGAAGACGTCCGGGCTGAAGGTGCTGCTGCTGTCCGCGCAGAAGGACACCTGCTACGTCGCGAACGCGCCCGCCTTCGCGACCAGCAAGCACTACCAGAACAAGGGCATGAAGTTCGTCGCGCCGCAGAACCCGGACAACTCGCAGGGCGGCTACTACGAGCAGGTGAGCTGGGAGAACATCGGGAAGTACGAAGCCGACGTGATCATGTACGACTCGCGCGGCGGCTCGCTGTCGCTCGGCCCCGACGGCCTCGGCGGCGTCCCGACCTGGCAGCAGCTGCCCGCGGTGAAGGCGGGACGGCTGATCGCGTGGAACAACGAAACGCCGTTCTCCTACCAGCGTTTCACCCAGGAACTCTCGTCCCTCACCGCCGCACTGAACCGCTTCGCCTGAGCGCGGGCCACATGCCGTTAAGGCCACCTTACGGGCGTCTGATGCCCGTAAGGTGGCCTTAACGGCATTTCGGGGACGGCGGATCAGCCTCGCGCGTGTGCGTCCAGGATGTGTGCGATGGCCTGCGTGACCTGCTGCGCGTAGTCCAGGTTGAGCCATTCGTCGGGCACGTGGATGTTCGAGTCCGTCCCGCACGCGCCGGTCACGAGGAACTGCGCGTCCGGGTATTTTTCGCCCAGCAGCCCCATGAACGGGATCGACCCGCCCATGCCGGCGCTGCGGTGCGGCCGTCCGAACACCTCGTCGCTCACCCGGCGCAGCGCGGTTGTCAGCCATGGCGCTTCGGCCGGCGCGTTCCAGCCGTTCTCCGCCTGGGCGTCCTCGCTCAGCTCGACCTGAGCGCCGTACGGCACGTCGGTGGTCAGCGCCCGCTTGACCGCGGCCAGCGCGGTGGCCGCGTCGGCGGTGGGCGGAAGCCGGAAGCTCAACGTCAACGTCGTGCTCTCGCGCAGGACGTTGCCCGCCTCGGGCGGCTTCGGCAGCCCGTCGGCGCCGATGATCGACAACGTCGGCCGCCAGCTCTGGTTGAGCAGCAGCTCCAGCTCGTCGTCGGTGACCGTGGTGGCGCCGTCCACGAGCGGGTACATCTCCCGCAGTGCGCCGGGGGAGACCTCGACGACGTCCTTGGCCTCGTCGCGCCGGTTCACCGGGATCTCGACCTTCAACTCCGGCAGCTTGATCTCGCCTGTCTCGGAGTCCTCGATGCGGTCGAGCAGCTGGCGCAGCACGCGGAACGAACTCGCGACGACGCCGCTCGCGAGTCCGGAATGCTGGGCCGTACCCAGCAGCCGCACCGTCACGTTGAGGTGCAACATCCCGCGCAGGCTGTTGACCAGCCACAACCGCTCGTAGTCGCTGCCACCCGCGTCGAGGCAGACCACCAGGGTGACCTCGCCAAGGCTTTCGCTCAGGTGCTCCAGGTACGCGGGCAGGTCGGGGCTGCCGGACTCCTCGCCGGTTTCCAGCAGCAGCACGGCACGCGCGTGTTCACCGCCCGCGGCGTGCACAGCTTCCAGCGCGGTGGTGGCCGCGTACCCGGAGTAACCGTCGTCCACGGCTCCGCGGCCGTAGAGGCGGCCGTCGCGCAACACCGGCGTCCACGGGCCCAGCCCCTCGGACCAGCCGCCGACCGGCGGTTGTTTGTCGAGGTGCCCGTACAACAGCACGGTGCCCTTGTCCGCGCCGCCCGGTGTCGCCGGGACGTCCACGAACAGCAGCGGCGATCGGCCCGGCAACTCGACGACCTCGAGCTTCGCGCCCGGCAGCCCTCGCCCGGCGATCCAGTCGCGGACGTGGTCCACGGCCGCGGCGAGGTGTTTGTTCGCAGCCCAGTCGGCGTCGAACGCGGGGGACAGCGCGGGGATCTCCACCAGACCGGACAGGCTCGGCACGACGTCGTTCGTCCACGCCGAGATCACGGATTCACGTACGGATTTCTGCTCCACACAAGCATCCTGCCACGCGGAACGTACTGTGGTGGAGGTCACGACCGGCACATCCGCCGGGCCGCGCACACGGTGTGCGACACCCGCGACCCCAGGTGAACGGCGCTCAGGAAACCCGACCCTTGGCAGCCCAACTCTAGGGCTTCCAAGCGTTTTCCCTGCTCAGCAACGGTTTCTCAGCAACAAATCAGCAACCGTGACTCACCATCGGGCAGCCCTTCGTGTCAGGATGACGGCGAGAACCGTCAACGCCGACGGTGACCGAGCGCTTCAGATCCGACGCGCTGGTCCCGCCGGTGCAGTCGCTGTGGTCGCCACAAGCGGCCACCAGAGGCACCGACATCAAGGAGCAAGCGCATGCCGTCCCCCGAACAGTGGACGCACCCGGAGCCTGGAGATGGTCCGGCCGCCGTAGCGGCTCAACCTTCCCCCGAACAGGTGATCGCCGGTTTGCGAGCAACGAGTGAAGGTGGCGCTGAGCTGACTCAGCTGCTCACCCCCGAAGGCGAACGGGTCTCCTCACCCCGGTTCGACAAGTACGTCGAGGACATCGACGACGCGGCACTTCGCGGGCTCTACCGCGACATGGTGCTGGTGCGCCGCGCGGACCGCGAAGCCAACGCGATGCAGCGCCAGGGGCAGCTCGGCATCTGGGTCCCGCTGCTCGGCCAGGAGGCCGCACAGATCGGCTCCGGCAGGGCGCTTCGGGCCACCGACATGGCCTTCCCCAGCTACCGCGAGCACGGCGTCGCCTATACCCGCGGTGTCGACCTCAAAGAGGTGCTCGGGATCTTCCGCTGCACCGACCACAGTGGCTGGGACTACCAGTCCCACCGGTTCCACCCTTACACCATCGTGATCGGCAACCAGGTGCTCAACGCCACCGGCTACGCGATGGGCCAGAAGTTCGAGGGCAAGGTCGGCGACGACGACGGTGAAGCGACGATCTGCTACTTCGGTGACGGAGCCACTTCGCAGGGCGACGTGCACGAGGGCTTCGTCTGGGCCGCGGTCTACGACGCACCGCTTGTTTTCTTCTGCCAGAACAACCAGTGGGCGATTTCCGAGCCCACCGAACGCCAGTCGCGGCTGCCGCTGTACCAGCGCGCCCGCGGGTACGGCTTCCCCGGCATCCGCGTCGACGGCAACGACGTCCTCGGCTGCCTCGCCGTTTCGCGCTGGGCGCTGGAGGAATGCCGTCACGGCAACGGGCCGGTGCTGATCGAGGCGTTCACCTACCGGATGGACGCGCACACCACCACCGACGACCCCACTCGTTACCGGCTCTCCGACGAGCTGGAGGAGTGGAAACTGAAGGACCCGATCGAGCGCGTCCGCGCGTATCTCGCCCGTGGCGGCGGTGCCGACCAGGCGTTCTTCGACCAGGTCCAGGAAGAGGCCGACGCGTTCGCCGCCGACCTGCGCGACTACACGTTCAACATGCCGGAACCGCCGCCGGACCGGATATTCCGCAACGTCTATGCCGAGCCTTCACCGGTTCTCGAAGCGCAGCGCGCCGAGTATCTGTCCTACTTGGACGGTTTCGTCGGGGCAGGTGAGCACTGATGACCACTGTGGACATTCAGAAACTGACCATTTCCAAGGCGATCAACCTCGGTCTCCGCCGCGCCATGGAGGAGGACCCGAAGGTTCTCGTCATGGGCGAGGACGTCGGCAAGCTCGGCGGCGTCTTCCGGATCACCGACGGGCTGCAGAAGGACTTCGGCGAGCAGCGCGTGCTGGACACGCCGCTGGCCGAGTCCGGGATCATCGGCACCGCGGTCGGCCTCGCCGTGCGCGGCTTCCGGCCGGTGTGCGAGATCCAGTTCGAGGGCTTCATCTTCCCCGGTTTCGACCAGATCTCCTCGCAGCTGGCCAAACTGCACTACCGGACGCAGGGCAAGGTCAAGATGCCCGTCGTCATCCGGGTCCCGTTCGGCGGCGGCATCGGCGCGGTCGAGCACCACTCGGAGTCGCCGGAGTCGTTCTTCGCGCACATCGCCGGGCTCAAGGTGGTTTCCTGCTCGAACGCCGTCGACGCGTACTGGATGATTCAGCAGGCCATCCACTCCGATGACCCAGTCCTGTTCTTCGAACCGAAGCGGCTCTACCACTCGGGCGCACTGCGGGCCGAGGTCGACACGACGGCTACGCCCGACCCACTCTTCAAATCGCGCGTGGTGCGCGAAGGTACGACGGCGACTGTCGTCGCGTACGGCCCTTCGGTGAAGGTGGCACTCGACGCCGCGACCGCCGCCGAGGACGAAGGCCGCTCGCTGGAGGTCATCGACCTGCGCACGCTCTCGCCACTGGACCTCGACCCGGTGTTCGAGTCGGTGCGCAAGACCGGCCGGCTCATCGCGGTCAGCGAGGCGCCGTCGGAGTCGTCGCTGACCTCGGAGATCGCCGCGCGGGTCCAGCAGGAGTGCTTCTACTCGCTGGAAGCCCCCATCCTTCGGGTGACCGGATTCGACACGCCGTATCCGCCTGCCAAGCTCGAGGAGCACTACCTCCCCGATCTGGACCGGGTACTGCACGCTGTCGACCGCTCGCTCGCCTGGTAAGGGGGAAGTTCACGCAATGCCCGATTACAAACAGTTCCCCCTCGCCGACACCGCCGAGGGGTTGACCGAGGCCGACATCCTCAACTGGCACGTCAAGCCGGGTGACACGGTCGCGGTCAACCAGATCGTGGTGGAGATCGAGACCGCGAAGGCGGCCGTCGAGCTGCCGATCCCGTGGGCCGGTGTGGTCACCGAGCTGCATGTGGAACCGGGTCAGACGGTCGAGGTCGGCACGCCGATCCTGACCATCGACGTCGATCCTGGTGGGGCCGCGGCTCCCTCCGCCCCGGCTCCTTCAGCGGCCGCTGCCGCCCCCGAGCCCGCCGCCGAGGAGGAGATGAAGCCGCTGGTCGGCTACGGCTCCAAGACGGTGGTCACGCAGCGCCGGGCCCGCAAGGGTGCTGCCCCCGCCGCCGCTCCGGCTGCGGCCGTTGCCACTCCCGCCACTCCCTCCGCTCCGGTTGAGGCGCCGCGCGGTGGGTACGTGCCGCTGGCGAAGCCGCCGGTGCGGAAGCTGGCCAAGGACCTCGGCGTCGACCTGCACGCACTGACCGGCACGGCCGACGGCGGCGTCATCACCCGCGACGACGTCCAGCGCGCCGCCAACGGCGCGGCCCCGGCCACTGCGACGTCCACTGTGGACGCTGGTTACGACCCGGCGACGCGCGAACGTCGCGTACCGGTCAAGGGCGTCCGCAAGGCCACGGCGGCGGCGATGGTGCAAAGCGCTTTCACCGCACCGCATGTCACGGAGTTCCTGACCATCGACGTCACGCCGATGATGGAACTGCGCGAGAGGCTGAAGAACTCGCGTGAGTTCCGCGGTGTGAAGCTGACGCCGCTGGCGTTCGCGGCGAAGGCCGTGTGCATGGCGATCAAGCGGACCCCGGACGTCAACGCGGTCTGGTCCGAGGAGACGAAGGAAATCGTCTTCAAGGACTACGTGCACCTCGGGATCGCCGCGGCCACCCCGCGCGGCCTCGTCGTGCCGAAACTCCACGACGCGGATGCCATGTCGCTCAAGGACATCGCGGTCGCCCTGACCGAGCTGACCGAGGTCGCGCGGGAGGGCAAGACAACCCCGGCGGCGATGCTGAACGGGACCTTCACGATCTCGAACATCGGCGTCTTCGGCATCGACACCGGGACGCCGATCATCAACCCCGGCGAGACGGCGATCCTCGCGCTCGGCGCGATCCGGGACACGCCATGGGTGGTCGACGGGGAGATCAAGGTCCGGAAGGTCATGCAGCTCTCGCTCAGCTTCGACCACCGGGTCGTCGATGGGCAGCAAGGCTCGGAGTTCCTGGCCGACGTCGGCGCCCTGCTCAGCGACCCCCCCCTCGCTATAACTTTCCCGGACCGTGACGCAAACATACCCGCCACAGAGCGCCGGTAAGGAGTCCTTCACGGTCAGGTCCCCTGCGGGAAGCACGACCTGGTGACCCGCGAAGCCTCCGGTTCGTCGGGATCAGCCCCGCGCGTGCGGGGAGGACAATCCCTGACCTGCGGCGTTCCCGGTCCGAGCGCCGAATTTACTTCACTTCCGACCGCCGAACGCTCAAGCACCCTTGGGCTTGAACACGATCTTTCCACTCTCCAGATCGACCCGATCTCGCGGCGGCGCGCCGTCGTCCTCGCTCTGAACCAGCATGACCTCGGCCTGCCGCTGGTCGAGTTCGTGCCGTTTGGTCCCGTAGAGGAACGCCACCATCTCCTCGGTCCCCACCGACGCCGCGGTCCGGCCACTGCGCCGCCGCCAAGGCAGATACTTGCCGCCCCACACTTCCAGCACGGCGAGCACGAAGAGCAACACGAACAGCGCCGGAATCGACATCGCCCAGACAAGCCCCATGGCATCGAAGCTACGCCACCCTTAATGAGCTTGACGGAGTGAGCACTCACTCCGCACACTGGGCGGCATGACACCACCCGAAACGCGGCGCAGGGCGCCGAGCATGAGCGTCGAAGAACGACGCAAAATGATCATCCACGCGATGCTGCCGCTCGTCCTCGAGCACGGCGCCACCGTCACCACCAGCCAGATCGCCCGCGCGGCAGGCATCGGCGAGGGCACGATCTTCCGCGCCTTCAAGGACAAGGACGAGCTTTTCGACGCCTGCACGGCCGAGGTCCTCAAGCCGGACCACGTACTCGACGCGATTGCCGAGATCCCGGTCGACCAGCCGCTGGCCGACCGTCTGGTCAAGGCAGCCGACGCGCTCGGCGCGCACCTCCAGCGGATGGGAGCGCTGATGGGAGCGCTGCACGCCTCCGGGCGAGCGCGTCGCGATCCGGAGCAGCGGTTGAAGGACCGCAAGAACGTGAAGGACTCGCGACGGGACTCGATGGCCGCCATGCGAGAAGCGGTGACCGAGCTCTTCGAGCCGGAAAAGGCCCAGCTCCGGCTCCCCGCAGAGCAGTTGGCATCGCTGTTCCTCGCGCTGTTGTTCGGCGGCCGCAGGCTCGGCCAGGTCGACGACACCCCGACCACTCGCGAGATCGTGGAGGTCTTCCTCCACGGTGCCGTCCGGGCGGCCGGATGATCCCGGGCGGAGGCGGCGGCCTCGAACTCATGCTCGGCCGGAGGCATGGCAAACGCCGGAGAACCACGACGGTGCCGGACAGCGGCCTCACCGGGCCCGTCGACATCCCGGACGCACCACCACAGGATCGGCCGAAAGGGCTGCGCGAGCGTCTTTCCCGGATGCGGACCGCGGTCTCGGGCACCGTCCGCGGACTACCGAAGGTCGCGCGGCTGACCTGGCAGGCGAGCCCGTTCCTGACGATCGCGATCGCCCTGGTCACGCTGCTGTCCGGCCTTCTCCCGACGGTGACCGCCTACATCGCGAAGCTCCTGCTCGACAGCGTCGTCGCGGCGATCCAGGGCCACGGCTCGAAAAACGCGATCGTTCAAGTGGCCGCGATGCAGTTCGGCGTCCTCGCGCTGACGGCGATCAGCTCGTCACTGACGACGATGGCACAGGGGCTGCTCCAGGAACGGATGACGCTGACCATCCGGCACCAGGTCATGGCGCACGCGAGCGAACTGCACCTGGCCTATTTCGAGGGGTCGACGTCCTACGACATGCTGCGTCAGGCAGCGCAGGAGGCGCCGACCCGGCCGCTCACGATGATGACCTCGGCACTCGGCCTTGTCCGCACGACGATCACGTTCGCCAGCATGATCGCACTGCTGATCGCGATCAGCCCGCTGCTCGCGCTCGTCGCCCTGATCGCGCCGATCCCGGCGTTCATCTCGCAGTCCAAGTACGGCTCCCGCGCGTTCTGGATGTCGTTCATGCTCTCGCCCATCCGGCGCCGCATGGACTATCTGTCCTCTTTGGTCACCACCGACACCTACGCCAAGGAGACCAAGCTCTTCGGCCTCGGACCGTACTTTGTGGACCGGTTCCGCAAACTCGGCCAGGTCAACTACGAACGGCAGCGGAAGCTGACCGTGAACCGCAACGTCAGCTCGACGTCCTGGGGGCTGCTGAGCACATTCGCGGGCTCGGCGATCGCGCTGTACATCGCGCTGGAGGCGGTCGGCGGGCGGCTCACGCTCGGCGACCTGGCGTTGTACACCGCTGCGGCGACGTCCGTGCAGACCTCCGTGTCCGGCTTGTTCACCGCGTTTTCCGGGATGTACGAGAACAATCTCTACATCGACACGCTCTATCGCTTCCTCGGCACCAAACCCGAGATCGTCGCGCCGCCGGAGCCGCGGCCCCTTCCGTCCACAGTGGAAGGTCACATCGAGTTCGACTCGGTTTCCTTCAGCTACCCCGGATCGGACGAGCGCGCACTCGACGGCGTCAGCTTCGAAATCCGTCCGGGTGAGACCGTGGCGGTGGTGGGCCGCAACGGGGCTGGGAAGTCCACTCTGTTCAAGCTCCTGTGCCGGCTCTACGACCCGACCGGCGGGCGAATCCTGCTCGACGGTGTGGACATCCGCGAATTCGACCCGGTCGAACTGCGCCGCCGGATCAGCGCGATGTTCCAGGACTACGTGACCTACCAAGGCACCGCGGCCGAGAACATCGGCCTCGGCGACCTCGCGCGGCTGGAAGACCGGCCGCACATCGAAGAGTCGGCGCGGCGCGCCGGCGCCTCGGACCGGATCGAACAGCTCACCAACGGCTACGACAGCCCACTGGGCCGGTGGTTCGACCAGGGCGTGAGCCTGTCCGGCGGGGAATGGCAGAAGATCGCGCTGGCCAGGGCTTTCCAGCGCGAGGCCCCAATCCTGATCCTCGACGAGCCGACGTCCGCCTTGGACGCGCAAGCCGAGCACGATCTGTTCTCGCGGCTGCGCGAGCTGGCCGAGGGACGGACGACGCTGTACATCTCGCACCGATTCTCCACCGTGCGCCAGGCCGAGCGGATCCTGCTGCTCGACCACGGCAAGGTCGCCGAATACGGCACGCACGAGCAGCTGATGGCGGCCAAGAGCGGCTATGCCGAGCTGTTCACTCTGCAAGCGCGGGCATATCTCGACGAGGTTCCCGGCTGAAACGCCTCCGTCGGCGGCGCCACGCGGTTATCGTCTCCCGCCATGGGGGACTTCGAACCGGCGCCGCCGATCGCGGTGCCGCCCCCGCGTCCGCGATTCTGGACGCGGGGGCGGCTGGTCGCCGTGGCTGTCGCGCTCGCAGTGATCGTCACGGCGGTCGTGCTCTTGACACGCCGCGCCCCAGGTCCCGGTGAAGCGAGCTGGCGGCCACTGTCGGGGACGAGGCAGGTGCACTCCAGCACCGGCGAGGCGGGGCTGCAGTTCGCGCAGATCCTGGAGAACACCGGCGACGTCGGCGTCGTCATCGAATCCGCCCGCGCCGAGGTCCCGCCCGGTTTCACGCAGGCCGAAACGGGCACACTCTCGCTGACCTGGCTCAGCGAGTACTACCTACTCACCCCGCCGAAACTGACCGTCTTGCCTGTGCGAGTAGACCCCGACAAGCAGGTGAAACTGGCGGTGCGCTTCCGCGTCAGCTGTCCTCCGGCTCAGCCCGCGAAGCGCGTCCGGTGGCGGCTCTTCCTGACCGTGTCGTCCGGCTCGGTACGCCAGGAAGTCGAGGTCGGAGAGCTGGCCGACATCGAACTCGGCGACCGGTCACTCCCGGAATTCTGCAGCTCAGGGAAGTAACGAAGAGTGACACTGCTCGCTCCTCACCGTGACAGGGAGCAAAACGGGCAGCCCACTCGTTGACCGGGTATGGCTGTCGTGTTCCTGCTCTATGTCATCGCCGAGGTGGCCGCTGTCTGGGCGGTGGGCTCGGCCGTCGGCGTGCTCGGCACGATCGGGCTCCTGCTGGCCGGCGCCTTCGTCGGCTCCTGGCTCGCCCGCCGCGAAGGCGGCAAGGCCATGCGCGCGTTCGTCGAAACCGCCCGCGCGGGCCGCCCCGCCGAGAAGGAACTCACCGACGGCATGCTGGTCGCGCTCGGCGGCGTCCTGATCATGCTGCCCGGCTTCGTCAGCGACGTCGTCGGCCTGCTCCTCCTGCTGCCACCCACCCGCTCCGTCGCCCGCAAGTTCTGGCTCCGCCGCGCCGAAAAGCGCGCAATCCGCTTCGCCAACCAGCGCCGCGGCCCGGTCATGGTGGTCGACAGCGAAGTCGTCACCGAAGACCACCCACCGCGTCAGCAGCAACAGCACCCAGTGATCGAAGGCCGGATCATCGAGGGCTGAATCTCAGGAATGAGCTTCCCGATGGTGGGCCAGATACTCCTTGCCGATCACATGAAGTGGGTGCGTTCGCAAGGTCCTCCCATCTGGCACGCCATCACGCAGAATTGAATAGTCATCCTGGACGGTCAACACGCCATAGTCGAATAATACATGGCAATTCGGGCACAAACACAACATATTCGCGGATAAATCGGGACCACAGTGAAAACCGCCAAGCGCCTGAATATGCGCACCCTCTGAGTAGCCCTGATCGCGGACTGTCAACCGCGTACCACATGCCTGACACTTGTGATCATGGAGATTCTTAACGTAGTCGGCCACGGCTGTACGGCGCACAAGCCGCTGCGTCGTGGTTGACCTGCGACCAGGTGTCTGACTTCCCTCCGGTGGCGCCGGATGGTGCTCGACACCAGGAATTGTTACTTCACTAGGCGGGATTACCACGTCAAGAGCTGAAGCCAACTTCACCATCTGGAAACGGCACACAAGGTACCCTCGACGGCCTTCCTCGCGCCCCGCCTCCACAACCCGGAAGAGACCATCGTAACGATAGCCAGTCCTGGGAGCATGCGGAGATTCCCGATGCGGTCCACGAACTACCCGCACCGGCGCGCCTGTGATCATGCTGGTGCGCAGCGCGGCATTACCCCACTTCTGAAAGTTTTGGTCTTCTACCTGCTTACCCGAGCTATCCCTCCCACCGTGGCCGGTGTAGATGATCTCTGTGCCATTATCAACATCATCCTCGTAACCGCCGGAGACCACGATGGACTCGGCTCCCAGCGCTCCTGTTCCCACAATCCCTGACTGGCGAGCCCGATGCACGCCACGTTCGGATGCTTCAACCCGGCTCCTGAAGGTTGTCCCCTCAGGGATCCCCGGCAATTCGCCGTACCGTGCCCGATCTTCCTGCGACGGCTCCGCATCGAGGTCACGAAACTCTAGACGCAACTCAGTCAGCCGAAGCGCCAACGCATGCAGGTCGATACCGCGAAGAACCTGCCCGGTAGCCGTTTCATGTGCTGCCGAGGCAAGCGCAACCGCGCTGTACTCACGACCACTATGGACTACGACATAGCGAACGTCAGCCTCAACGCCATACCTGGCGTTGAACCCATCGCTACCCAGTTCGTCGTACTCGGCGATAGCAGCAAGCACGCGCTGACGGTCGATGTCGGCAAGACTCATACCGATCACTCTATGGCGTGACACCGACAGTCTTGGTGTTTACCGTGGTAAACGACTAGACTCCAGACGGCTTGGGGATGTCGAAGTAGCTGCTGAAGCGGACCGCGGGGGCATACTCGCCCTTGACCTTCACCTTGCCGGTCACGAACATGGCCGCCACCGCGGCGTTGCCGGTCGCCATCCGGATGAAGTCGTCGACCGACAGGGTGATCGTGGTGTCCGGGGTGCGGGCGAGGTCGACGCTGGAAACGCAGGTGCCGTCCTCGATGACCGTCTGGAAACGATCGAAACCGTCTTCGCCGTCACCGTCGGAAAAGCGCCAGGAAACCACGAAGTCGACGTGCCGGGCGCGGTCGGGGCGGAAATGCTCGGACATTCTGCGGAATATCTCGTCGAGGAACACCGAGCGTAACTCGGGGTGATCCGCGACGGCCTTGAGTTGTTCCCTGGAGGTCTGGCCGAGTATGTCGACGAGTGCCTGTGTCGACAGGGAGCTCAGCTCGATGCCCGCACCGCGACTTCCCAGCATGTGCAGGGTTTCCAGCACCTGGATGAACTCGTCGGGCGTGAGCTTCTCGACCTCGAGGTGGGCGGCGAAACCGTCCAGCGCGTGTCCGGGGCCATGGCGCGACACGGCCAGCCGGAGCGGCCGCGAAATGCGCAGCCGTTTCCGCCAGCGCCGGGGTGAAGAATTACGGGACACGAGCGGGAAGTGTAATCGCTCAGGCCGGTTTCGGAAGGTCGAAAAATCCGATCAAGCCCGCGGCGAATGCGAGGTCGCCCTTGACCTTGATCTTCCCGGTGACAAAAAGCACAGCCGGGGTCGCCTGATGGGTGATAAGCCGGAAGAAGTCCGTCGGCGCGATCGTGATGGTCACCTTGGGCTTCTCCCGCATCTCGCGGCTGACCGTGCAGGCACCGTGCGAGATGACCGTCTCGTAGCGGTCGTAGCCGCCGTCGCCGACACCGCCCGACAGCCGCCAGTGGATGACCGCGTGGACGTTCTTCGCGCGCTCGTGCCGGATGTGCGCGCCCATGCGGTCGAAGATCTCGCCGAGCACGCGCTCCCGCAGCGTCCGCTCGGCGACGACGCGCTCCAACTGCACCCGCGACGCGGCGGCGACCAGGTTCGCGAAGCGGACGGGGTCGACCTTGCTCAGGTCGAACGCGGGGGCTCGCTCCGCGATCCGCAGCAACGCGGCCAGCAGCCGGCGGAAGTCGTCCTTGCCCAGATCGCGCGGGTTCACCACGTCGGCGAGTACGTTGACGTCGAGGGAGTGCGCTTCCGGGCCGGTCGGGTCGATACGCTCCAGGGCGTCGATCAGCGCCGCGCCACGCAACCCGCCCAGCCCAGCCCCCGGATCGGTGCTGGTCATCCCGGTGTTGTCCGCCATCGGCCTTCCTCTCCCTGCTGTCGACTAAGCCTACTCGCCAGTAGGTAAGCTGGGCAAGGGCGCCGGAATCCCCCTTCGACCTCGGCTGCCGGTAGCGTCTTCGCCGTAAGAGGGAGGTCTGGACGTGTCCGAAGAGTCCACTGGAGAGCAGCGTTCACCCGAGCGGGCGAGGCGCCTGCCCCGTGCCGTCCGCGAACGGCAGATCCTGGACGCCGCCGTGCAGGTGTTCTCGCGCCACGGCTACCACTCCGCGTCGATGGACGAGATCTCCGACGTCGCGGGTGTCTCGAAGCCGATGATCTACACCTACCTCGGCTCGAAGGAGGACCTGTTCGGCCAGTGCATCCGCCGCGAGGCCACCCGGCTGCTCGAAGCCATCCAGGACGGCATCAAACCCGACCTGCCACCGGACATGCAGCTGTGGCACGGCCTGCGCTCGTTCTACCGCTTCGTCGCCGAGTACCGCGAGTCGTGGACCGTGCTGCACCGCCAGGCGCTGACGGTCGGCGGCAGCTTCGCCACCGAGATCACCGACATGCGCACCCGCGCCATCGAGCTCGTCGCCGCGCTCGTCGTCTCCGCCGGCACCCGCAAGGGGCTCGGCGAGCAGGCCGAGTTCTCCGGTGCCGGGCTCTCGGCGGCGTTGGTCGGGGCGGCCGAGTCGCTGGCCGACTGGGCGCTCGACCACCCCGACGTCTCGGACGGCGTGCTCGCCTCGTGGCTGATGAACCTCGTCTGGCTCGGGTTCAACGACCTGGTCGAGGGCGAGATCTGGAAGCCGTCTACTACAGCCGAGTGATCGTCCCTTCGAGGTGGGGCTTCGGCTTGCGCGAGGCCCACAGCTCGAACGACCAGCCGTCATCGGTCTGCCAGGTCGTGAACGCGGCCTTGGCGGGCAGCAGCACCGGCTGCTTGAACCGGACGTCGATGGTGAACGCCTCCGGCAGCCTGCCCTCGAACGCCGCGAGCGCGTGCGCCTTCGTCCACATGCCGTGCGCGATCGCGGCCGGGAAACCGAAGGCCTTCGCGGTGAGCGCGTGCAGGTGGATCGGATTGCGGTCGCCGGACACCTCGGCGTAGCGGCGGCCGATGTCGCCGGGGATGTGCCACAGCGCGCTCGGCGACGGCGGCGTCAGTGCCGCGCGCGGCTTGTCCGCACCCGAGCCACCACCGCGGCGCAGGTACGTGCTCACGTCCGTCCACACGGGAGTGTCTGCCACCAGCAGTTCGCTGATGACGTCGAACTGACGGCCCTGCGGATGCGGCCGCAGGTTCTCCGCCCCCACGCGCAGCGTGAACGACTCGTCGAGCCGCAGCGGCCGATGCTGGGTGATCGTGTTCCGCACGTGGACCATGCCGAGCAGCGGGAACGGGAAGTCCGCCTCGGTCATCAGCGCCATTTGGAGCGGGAACGCCAGCATGTGCGGGTAGGTCGCGGGCAGTTCGTCGGTCAGCCGAAACCCGCAGACCTGGTTGTACGCGGCGAGGTGCGCCGGGTCGATGACGACGCCGGTGCGCGCGAACTCGGTGTCGGGCAGCTTGTCGCCGCCACCCTTGTGCAGGACACCGCCGAGCAGCGCCTTCGGGTACAGCGTGGCCAGGCTGGGCGAGCTGTGCAGCTGTTTGACCGTCATCACGCCCCCAGAAGCGCTTGGCCGCAGACGCGGACGATGTTGCCGTTCACCGCGGACGACGCGGGGTTGGCGTACCAGGCGATCGTCTCGGCGACGTCGACCGGCAGGCCGCCCTGGCCGAGGCTGGACAGCCGCCGCCCGGCCTCGCGGATGAACAGCGGGACCGCCGCGGTCATCTTGGTCTCGATGAATCCCGGCGCGACGGCGTTGATCGTGCCGCCGTACCCGGCGAGCTGCTCGGCGCCGACGTTGACCATGCCGATCACGCCCGCCTTGCTGGTCGCGTAGTTGGTCTGGCCGACGTTGCCGGCGATACCCGCGATCGAGGAGACGCCGACGATCCGGCCGTTCTCCTTGAGCACCTTGTCGCCGATGAGCTTGTCGTTGACCGCGAGCTGCGAAGCGAGGTTCACCGCGATCACCGAGTCCCAGCCGCCCTCGGTGAGGTTCCCGAGCGTCTTGTCGCGGGTGATGCCCGCGTTGTGCACGACGATGTCGACGCCGTCGTGGCGGGTCTTCAGGTACTCGGCGAGCTTTTCGGGAGCGTCGGCAGCGGTGATGTCGAGCTGCAGCGCCGAGCCGCCGACCTTGTTCGCGACCTTCGACAGATCCGCCCCCTGAGCGGGGATGTCGAGCGCGACGACGTGGGCGCCGTCGCGGGCCAGCACCTCGGCGATCGCCGCGCCGATACCCCGGGAAGCACCGGTGACCAGCGCGATCTTGCCGTCGAGGGGCTTGTCCCAGTTCGCCGGAGCGGTCGCGGTCTTGGTGTGCGTGCCGACGCGGATGACCTGCGCGTCGACGAACGCGGACTTGGCCGAGAGCAGGAAGCGCAGCGTGGACTCCGTCGCGTCCTCGGCGCCCTCGGCGACGTACACCAGCTGGGCAGTCGCGCCGCGCTTCAGCTCCTTACCGACCGAGCGCACGAAGCCTTCCAACGCGCGCTGCGCGATCCGCTCGCGGCCCTCGACGAGTTCGGGAGGCGTGCCGAGGACGACGACACGGCCCGACGAGCCGACACTGCGGATCACCGGGTGGAAGAACTTGTAGACCTCGCGCAGCTGTTTCGGGTCCGAAACACCGGTGGCGTCGAAGACCAGCGCGGCGTGCTTGCCATCGGCAGGGGAGGTGACGACCTCGATCCCGGCGTCGGCGAGCTGGTCCTTCACGGTCTTCTCCAGCCGACCGCCGGGCGCGGCGCCGAGAAGTGCGGGACCCTCGAGGGCAGGTTGACCCGGCTTGTGGCGGCGGAGCGTCGCGGGGTTGGGCAGTCCGAGCCTGGGCACCACGAACTTCCCCAATGGGGTCTTCGTGAACTGCTGGTACCTGTCAGCCATCGGATGCCTCCCGTGCCGTTTGCGTCACTTCGAAGTCTAACCTACTCCCGAGTAGGTTACAGTGTGAGAGGGATGACTCAGTTCGACTAGAGAGGGCGAGATCCAATGGCCACGAGGAAAGCGTCACCGATTCGCAAGGTCGCGATCATCGGTGGCAACCGGATCCCCTTCGCACGGTCGAACGGTCCGTACGCGAAGGCGTCGAACCAGGACATGTTCACCGCGGCCCTGGACGGCCTGGTGAGCCGGTTCGCCCTGCAGGGCGAGGTCATCGGCGAGGTCGCCGCCGGCGCGGTGCTCAAGCACTCCAAGGACTTCAACCTCGCGCGGGAGAGCGTGCTCGGCAGCAAGCTCTCGCCGGCCACCCCGGCGTCGGACGTGCAGATGGCGTGCGGCACCGGTCTGCAGGCGATCATCAACGTCGCCAACAAGATCGCCCTCGGCCAGATCGACTCGGCGATCGCGGGCGGTGTCGACACGACCAGCGACGCACCGCTCGCCGTCAACGAGGACCTGCGGCAGATCCTGATCCAGCTCAACTCGGCGAAGACCGTGGCCGACCGGCTCAAGCTGGTCACGAAGCTGCGTCCCGGCCACATCGTGCCGGAGATCCCGCGCAACGCCGAGCCGCGGACCGGCCTTTCGATGGGCGAGCACGCGGCGCTGACGGCGAAGATCTGGGAGGTCACCCGCGAGGCGCAGGACGAACTCGCCGCGACGAGCCACCAGCGGCTGGCCGCGGCGTACGACCGCGGGTTCTTCGACGACCTGGTGACGCCGTTCCTCAAGCTGTCGCGCGATCAGAACCTGCGCGGGGACTCGACCGCGGAGAAGCTCGCCAAGCTCAAGCCGGCGTTCGGTGGCCAGGACGGCACGATGACCGCGGGCAACTCGACGCCGCTTTCCGACGGCGCCTCGACCGTGCTGCTGGCGACCGACGAGTGGGCTAAGGCGCACAAGCTCCCGGTGCTGGCGTACCTGACGTTCTCGCAGACGACGGCCGTCGACTACGTACACGGCGAAGAGGGCCTGCTGATGGCGCCGGCGTACGCAGTGCCGCGGATGCTCTCGCGGGCCGGATTGACGTTGCAGGACTTCGACTTCTACGAGATCCACGAGGCGTTCGCGTCGCAGGTGCTGGCCACGTTGAAGGCGTGGGAGGACCCGGCGTTCGCCAAGGAGAAGCTGGAACTGGACGCGCCGCTGGGCTCGATCGACCGGGCGAAGCTGAACGTCAACGGCTCCTCGCTGGCGGCAGGGCACCCGTTCGCCGCCACCGGTGGCCGGATCGTCGCGACGCTGGCGAAGCTGCTGAACGAGAAGGGCTCGGGCCGCGGCCTGATCTCCATCTGCGCCGCGGGCGGCCAGGGCGTCACGGCCATCCTGGAGAAGTAGCTGAAGGGGACTTTCCTCTCGTAGGACGTGCGGAAGGGGGGGGGGGGGGGCAGGGCTGTGTGGGGGTGAAGCAAGGAGCCACCCTCGGGGAGGGGGGCGAGGGTGTGGCGGGCGGGCGGTGTGCGAGAGGGAGCGC